>NZ_JBHYPZ010000027.1:0-106731 GCF_042746485.1 Streptomyces sp. NPDC058751
GTGCTTGTCCCCCGGCGAGCGGCCGGGGGACAAGCACCGCCCCACCACGCCGTCGCACCGGTCTCCGGGCGGTGGATCCGGCGGCCGTGTCACGCGACGTGGTGTCATGCGGCCTTCCCGGGGCATCCGGATCCCATCGCCCGACGACCGGATCTTCACGAGGAGTCCTCATGCTCGGCATCGCCGCCGCCGTACTGCTGTTCATCGCGTTCCTGATCAACGCCGGTGACGTCTCGACCAATCACGTGTTCACGTCCACCAACGTCATGCTCATCGGGCTCGCGCTGCTCGCCCTCCACCTCTCGGGTGTCGGCGGGGGCTGGGCGACGCGCAGCCGCCGTCGCTGACGCGGTCCTTTTCGTGTCACTTCGCCCGGGTGACTTGCCGTGACGCCGTCCGCCACGAGATGGTTGCCGGACGGAAACAGTCTGTCGTCCGGAAAGGTGGTGGGCCCGCGGAGCGGGCCCTTGCTCGTGGACACTTCCCAGCAACCCCCCGCCCGCCCGCGCGGCGCCGGTACGGCCGCCACGTGGGGCTTCGCCCCCTACCCCGTGGTGGTCGCCGACCGGTCGGGGGGCGTGGTCGGCACGAACGCCGCCGCCGCCACGCTCTTCCCCCGGGCGATCGCCGGGGCATGGCTGCGCGACGTGGTCCCGGCGTGGATCGCCGACGCCCACACACGGCTGCGGGGCGGCTTTCCCGGTCCCCGGAACCCCGGTCCCGGAGCGTTCGCGCACGGCCCGGTCGGCGACCGGACCTTCGAGGCGCACCCCACCGGAACGGACGACGGCGACATCGTCTGGTGGCTGGTCGACGACACCGACCGGCGCCTGGCCGAGGACGCCCTCAGGACCGAACGGGAGCGCGCCGCCTTCCTGGCCGGAGCCTCCAGCGCGCTGCTGTCCTCGCTGAACGTCGAACGGTGCATGGAGGTGACGGCGGAGCTCGCCGCCGAGCACCTCGCCGACGCCGCCGTGATCGTCGCCCCTCCACGCGGACGCAAGGTCCAGCTCACGTTCTGCGGGGCCGACGGCGCCGTGGTGCACCGGACGGTGCGCGACGACGTACAGGAGCTGCCCGGGCTCGGCGAGGCCCTGCGCGGATTCCCGCCCGTACCGTCCCGCTGGATCGACCCGGCCGCCGTTCCCGCGTGGGCCGTACCGGAGGGGTTCACCGGACCGGTCGGCTCGGCGGCCGTGACACCGCTGCCCGGCCACGGCGTGCCCGCGGGCGCCCTGATCCTGCTCCGGTCGAGTCACCACGCCGCCTTCACGGAGAGCGAGGAGATCTTCGCCCGGCTCTTCGCCGCACGTGCCGGAGCCGCCATGTCCGCGGCCCGCATGTACGCCGAACAGGCCGCCATCACGGCGACGTTGATGCGCGAGCTGCTGCCGCCCCGGTTGCACGCGGTGCGCGGGATCGAGTTCGCCGGCCGGTACCGCCCCGCGGACCACGCCGAACGCGTCGGCGGCGACTTCTACGACGTCCACCCCGCGTCGGACGAGGGACAGGAATCCCTCGTCGTCCTCGGGGACGTCTGCGGCAAGGGGCTCGAGGCCGCCGTCCTGACCGGCAAGATCCGCAACACGGTGCAGGCGCTCCTGCCGCTCGCCGACGACCACCAGCGGCTGCTGGGACTGCTCAACGGCGCCCTGATGAACTCCCACCACACCCGCTTCGCCACGCTCGCGATGGCCTCCGTGGTACGCCGCGCGGGCATCGTCCACCTGCGGATCACCAGCGCGGGACACCCCCCTCCGCTGATCGTGCGGGCCGACGGCGCGGTCGAGCAGGCCAGGACGCGCGGGACCCTCATCGGCGCGTTCCGGGACGTCAGCTCCACCACGGTCCGGGTCGAACTGGCGCCGGGCGAGACCTGCCTCCTCTTCACGGACGGCATCACCGAGGCCAGGGGAGGACCGCTGGGGGACGAGTTCTTCGGCCTCCGACGGCTGGAGACGGCATTCGCGCAGTGCGCCGGCATGCCCGCCGAGGCCGTGGTGGAACACGTCCAGATGCTCGCCGCGCAATGGGTCGGACGCGGCGGCCACGACGACATGGCGACGGTCGCCGTCACCGCACCCCACCACGCGCATCTGAGCGCGGTGAACGGCCACACCCGGGGCAGGTACACAGGATGACACCGTCCCGACCGCACCACCCCGGAGCCGTGCCGCTCGACGACGCGCGTGACCTGCTGTGGTCGGCGGTCCACCAGGGCGACGAACACCGGGCCGCGGCCGTCGTCCTCGACGCGCTGGAGTCGTCCGGCGACGCCGAGACCGTCCTGCTCGACCTGATCGCCCCGGTGCAGGCGAGGGTCGGCACGGAATGGGCGGCGAACCGGCTCACCGTGGCCCAGGAACACACCGCCACCGCCATCCACGAGCGGGTCATCGCCGTCCTCGCCCACCGCCCCGACCGCCGGGACGGGACCCCGAACGGCCCCCGGATCACCGTGGCCTGCGTCGACGGGGAGTGGCACGCCCTGCCGGCCAGGCTCCTCGCGGAGGTGCTGCGGCTGCGCGGATGGCGGGTGGACTTCCTCGGCGCGCACGTGCCCACCCCCCATCTCATCGCGCACCTGCACCGGACGGGACCCCGGGCGGTGGCGCTCTCCTCCTCCGTCCCCACCCATCTGCCCACCGCGCACATGGCCGTCACGGCATGTCAGGCGGCGGGCGTGCCCGTCATCGCGGGCGGCGCCGCCTTCGGACCCGACGGCCGCCACGCCCGTGCCCTGGGGGCCGACGGATGGGCCCCCGACGCCCGTGGCGCGGCGGCGGTCCTCGAACGGGGCCTCGACCGCCCCGGCCCCCCTGCCGTCCACCAGACCGTGGACGACCTGCCGCACCTGGCCGACCAGGAGTACACGATCGTCGCCGCGACGACGCACCAGCTCGTCAAGCAGACGCTGGCGGACCTGGAGGACCGGTTCGAGCCGCTGCGCGGCTACACCGAACGGCAGCGGCGGCACACCGCCGAGGACCTCGCGCACATCGTCGAGTACCTGGCCACGTCCCTGTACGTCGCCGACGTCGAGCTGTTCACGGGATTCGTCCTCTGGACCGCGGACATCCTCACCGCCCGCGGTGTCCCCGCGCGGAGCCTGGACCCCGCGCTGGACCTGCTGGCCCTGCAACTCAAGGACTTCCCACGCGCCTGCCGCACGCTGGCCGACGCGCGGGAGGCGCTCGGAAACCGAACGCCGCCACCCGAGACCCCCGGCCCCGGAAAGCCCGTATGACCACTTCGCATCCCCCCGCATTCACGCTGACCGTCGACGTCCAGCCCGCCGCACTCGTGATCCACGTCGCCGGAGACCTCGACCACGAGACGTGCGACGAGCTGACGAGGGCCGTCGACCGGTACCTCGTCGCCCCCGGGGACCCCGGGGGACGGTTCCCGGACCTGCACGTCGACTTCGCCGGTCTCGGCAGCATCGACTCCATGGGCCTGGCCGCCCTGCTGATGATCCGTCGCCGCACCGACGCCGCTGGGGTGCGCCTGCATCTCGACCAGCGGCCCCGCGGCCTGGACCGGCTCCTGGAGATCACGGGAACGCTGGAGCACCTCACCGCGCCCCGCGACGAGAGCGGCGGGGAGCGAAGTCCCGGGGCCGGCTGACCCGGCGCACTCCTGCGTCACGCCGGGGTGAACGGCGCCGGGCCCGCGGTGCGCCGCGAGATCGCGTCGAATGTCCGCCGGACGGCAATGTCCGCCGGACAGCGGGGTATTGGCAGCCCTGAGCGACCCCGCGAGCTGACGGAGGAAGACATGACGATCGACGGAATCTGGTCGTACGCACCGGAGTTCGACCACCCCGAGGCGCACGAACTGGCCGGCTACAGCGTCGAGGCGACGGACGGGACCATAGGCCACGTCGACCGGCAGTCCGACGACTCGGGGATGCGGCACCTGGTCGTCGACACCGGCGTCTGGGTGTTCGGCAAGAGCGTGCTGGTGCCCGTGGGCGTCGTCGCCGGCATAGACACGGAGTCCCGGAAGGTCACCGTCGCCTGCACCCGCGAGGAGATCAAGTCGGCGCCCGTGTTCAGGACCGACCGCGAGACCTCGGACCCCGCGTACCTGTCCAGCGTCGGGACCTACTACCGGAGCCTCCCGCCGAGGCGGCCCGCGTGAACCGTCGCGCGCCCGCGGACGGCGGCGCACGCGCGGCGGCCGGCCGCCGCGCCCCGAAGACCTCGCTCCCCCACGGGAGCGGACGAGAAAGAGTGTGCACATGTCCGACGGGGCGGAAGCCACCGTGACGCACGGAGCGGCCCAGGACGCCTTCGTCGTGCGTGTCGGCGGCGACATCGACCACGAGAGCGCGTTCCGGCTGGAGGAGGCCCTGAGCCTGGCGCACCGGGCGGGCCCGGAACGCACGGTGGTCGACCTGTCGGGGACGGGATTCGCCGACTCCTCGATCCTGCACGTCCTCCTGGAGGCGCAGCGCGCGCACCGGGCCCGCGGCACGCTCATGGTGGTCTGCGGGCCCTTCGGCGACATCGTCCGGAGGCTGTTCGACGTGACGGGGACCGGGGGCTTCTTCGTCCTCGCGGACAGTGTCGGGGCGGCACTGGAACTCCCGGACCCGGCGACCGGGCGGTGAACCCGGTCAACCGCCCCCCGAAGGCCGGTACGGGGCCGGGAGCGGGCGTCGCGGTCACGAGCGCCGCGGGCGCGCGCGACCACGTCCGGGCGCTGCTGCGCGAGCACGGCCGGACGGGCGGGGCGAACCCGGACGCGGTCGTCGACCTGCTGCTGGTGGTCTCGGAACTGGTCACCAACGCGATCCGGCACGGCGGCGGGCTCGCCGGCTTCGACGCGGCGCTGACCGGCGGGGGCGTACGGCTCGCCGTGCGCGACAACAGCGACGTCGTCCCCGCCCAGGCCCGTGGCACCGGCGAGATCCCGCGGACGCACCGGACGAACGGATACGGCTGGCCCCTGATCATCCGCCTGTCCGCCGCCGTCACCGTCGAGCCGTGCCCCGGAAGCGGCAAGACGATCCGCGTGTTCGTCCCGCTGGCCCCGGAGAGGTGAGGGATGAACGGTGCCGGTGAGACGGTCCGCCCGGCACGGCTCCGGCGGTACGGGCCCCGGCCGCCCGCCCACTGGTGGCCGGCCCTGCGCCGCACCCCGGTCTCGATGTGGAACGACGACGTGTCCGACTGGGCCGCCGCGCTGACGTACTACGCGATCCTCACGGTGCTCCCGGCCCTGCTGGTCATGGTCATCGCCTTCGGTCTGATCGGCCCGGACACCGCCGAGCAGTTCATCGCGCACGTCACGGCGTACGCTCCCGCCCAGTCCGGGACCGAACTGCACCGGGCGCTGGGGGAGATGCTGCGGCAGCGGTCCGCCGCCTGGACGCTGCTGGTCACCGGCGCGGCGAGCGCGCTGTGGTCGGCGTCGAGCTACCTCGCGGTGTTCCGGCGGGCCCTGCACCGCATGCACGACGCGGCGGACCACCGTTCGGTCTGGCGCACCGCGCACCGGCTGGTGCTGACCGCGCTGGCGCTTCTCGGGCTGCTCGTCGTGAGCGCGCTCGTCCTGCTGCTGACCGGCCCCGTGGCCGAGGCCGCCGGCCGGGCCGTCGGGGTCGACGGCCCGGTGGCCCTGGCCTGGAACCTGCTCCGCTGGCCCCTGTTGACCTGCCTGGCCGCCCTGTTGGTCCTCGTCGTGTTCCACACCGGGCCGCCGCCCGCCCGCCGTCGCGGGCACAGCCTTCCCGGCGGTGTCCTGGCCGCCGTCCTGTGGCTCGCGGTCTCGGCCGGATTCGCCCTGTACGCCTCCGTCCTCGGCGCCTACAGCAGGCTCTACGGATCCCTCGCGGGCCTGGTCGTCTTCCTCGTGTGGCTGTGGCTGTCCAACCTCGCGCTGCTGGCCGGCGCGCAGTTCACGGCCGAACTGGACAAGGCCGCGGCGGCGGGGAACCGTACGACGGGGTGAGACTCGCAGGTTTGTTCCGGCCAGGACGGCGCACACGGAGTGAGGAAGTCACATCCAGTGAGTCACATCCAGTACGGACGGACGGTGGAGGAACTGTGGGCATCATCGCTTGGATTCTGATCGGGTTGCTTGCCGGTGCCATCGCCAAGCTGCTCCTGCCGGGCAAGGACCCGGGCGGGATCATCATCACCATGCTGATCGGGGTGGCGGGCGGCCTGCTGGGCGGCTGGCTGGGCAAGGTCCTCTTCGACGTCGACTCGATCGACGGGTTCTTCGACCTGTCGACCTGGATCGCCGCCATCGTGGGATCGCTGATCCTCCTGGTCCTGTACCGGCTGCTGACGGGCAACAGCCGGTCGCACCGCCACGCGTGAACGGGCCCCGGCCCGTTCGGCGCGTCACACCGCACGGCCCGGGGCCGGCACCGGAGTTCACGGTCGCCGGCCCCGGGCCGTGCGGCGTGTCCCCGGACGCGCCCGGGCTCCGCGCCGCCTTCCCGGCCCGGCGGACCTCCTGCCATGATCACCGGAGAACGCGCGGTGCCGCCCGGCACGGGCCGCGACGCAGCCAGTGAGGAGCCCGAGTGACGTACGACGTAGGCGCGCTGCGTGCCGAGATCCCCTCCCTGCTCTCCGGTGTCGCGCACTTCGACGGACCGGGCGGCACACAGACCCCGGCCCGGGTGGCCCGGGCGATCGCGGACGCGCTCACCGGACCGCTGTCCATCCGGGGGAACCTGACGCCGGGAGAGGCGAACGCCGAGAACGCCGTCCGGGAGTTCCGGCGGGCGGTGGCCGACCTGGTGGGCGGTCATCCGTCCGGAGTCGTCTTCGGCCGCAGCGCCACCCAGCTCACGTACGACGTCGCCCGGACGCTCGCGAAGGACTGGGCGCCCGGCGACGAGGTCGTCGTCAGCCGGCTCGACCACGACGCGAACATCCGGCCCTGGATCCAGGCGGCCGAACGGGCCGGTGCCCAGGTGCGCTGGGCGGACTTCGACCCGGTGACGGGTGAACTCCCGCCCCGCGCGGTGGAGGCCCTGCTGACCGGGCGCACCCGGCTGGTCGCGGTCACCGCCGCCTCGAACCTGACGGGTACCGTGCCCGACGTCGCGGAGATCTCCCGCCTGGTCCACCGGCACCCGCGGGCGCTGCTCCACGTGGACGGGGTGCACTACGCGGCGCACGCCTTCGTGGACCTCGCACGGCTCGGCGCCGACTTCTTCGTGTGCTCGCCCTACAAGTTCCTCGGCCCGCACCACGGTGTCCTGGCCGCCTCCCCGGAGCTGCTGGAGCGGCTGCGCCCGGACAAACTGCTGCCGTCCACCGACACGGTGCCCGAGCGGTTCGAACTGGGAACGCTGCCTTACGAGTTGCTGGTCGGCACCACCGCCGCGATCGACGTCCTCGCCGGACTCTCGGGCAAGGCGGCGGGCGGCCGCAGGGACCGGCTGCGTACGGCCTTCGCGGCGATCGGGCGACACGAGGGAGCGCTGCGCGGGCGGCTGGAGGCGGGCCTGGCCGGACTCCCGGGCGTCACCGTCCGTTCCAGGGCGGCCGAGCGCACGCCCACCCTGCTGCTGACGTTCGACGGCCGGGCGGCGGCCGACGCCTCCGTGTTCCTGGCGGGCCGCGGTGTGCACGCGCCCGCCGGATCGTTCTACGCGCTGGAGGCGTCCCGGCACCTCGGCCTCGGGGACACCGGGGGCCTGCGTGTCGGGCTCTCGCCGTACAACGACGAGGACGACGTCGACCGGCTGCTGGAGGGTCTGGCGGCGTTCCTGCGGTCGTAGGGGCGGGGCGGTTTCCGGCGTGCCGCGGGGCCGGGCCGGGGGACCTGTCCGCCGGCCGGTGCGGTGTCACCCGGTCAGGAGCCCGCCGGCGCCGCCGGGTCCGGGTCCGGGCCGTCCGGGGCGGTGATCAGCCGGAGTGCCTCGGCGAGGTGACGTGGACGCAGGAGTCCGGGTCCGGGACGGGTGCCCCAGCCGGGACCGCCCAGCAGGACGCGGCCGCGGGTCCGTCCTCCCCCTGCCTCCCCGCATGTGGTGGCGATGTGCCGGGCGAGCGGCAGGTTCGCCGTGGGCCACGACTGGGACCACAGGACGACCGACCGGGGACCGACGCGCCGCACCGCGGCCGTGAGCGCCTCGGACGGGACGGCGCCGCCGAGGCTCACGGCGGGCACGTGCCGTTCCGCGAGGGCCGCGTTGAGCGCCTCCAGGGGGAGGGCGTGCTGTTCGCCCGGGACGCAGGCCAGCAGGACGGGCGACACCGCGGCGGGCGGCGCGTGCCCGGCCGCGGACACGTAGGCGTGCCGCAGGGTGGCGGAGACGTGCCAGGTCAGCAGGTGCTCGACCTCGACGTAACGGTCCCCCGAGGACTCCCACCTGCGGCCCACCGCCCGCAGGGCGGGCACCATCACGTCCTCCCAGGCCCCGGCCGGACCGTGCGTACGGACCGCCGCCGCCAGCCGCTCCTGGACGGCGGGGGCGTCCAGCCGGACGGCGGCACGCGCGAGGTCCCGGGCCTCCCGGGCCGCGTCTTTCGACGGCGGTCCCGGTGCCCCCGTCTCCTCGTGGGTGCTCAGTTCCACGGCGCGGCTCCCGGGAGAACGGTGGACGGCGTTCCGGCGGGAGTGCCCCGCCCGGTGACGGAGGGGCCCGTCGTGCGGTGGCGGCAGGTCATGACGGGCCTCGCCTCGATTCCGGAGCCGTCCGGGGACCCGGCCGGTCCGCCGGGTTCACCCCTGCTTCGGCGCGGGGCGGCCCTCCGGATGCGGCGAACCGGCCCGCCGTACCGCCCGGGGCGTCCCGGAGATCCCCGCGGAGTCCGCCGCGTCCTCCCTCACGCGACTCCCCGTACCGTTCGCGCGCGCTGCGGTGCCATCGCCCAGCGCACGGCCGAGGTGAAAGCGCTGCCGAGCGGACGTACGCAGACGCTGTCCACCAACGGCAGCCTGAGCAGCCGGAGTTCGGCGGCGGCCCAGGCGGGCAGCAGGGACACCGCGTTCGCGGCGAGCACCCCGTAGGGCAGCCGGGCCACCAGGGGCACCGGCGGGTTCAGCAGGAGGAAGCGGGCGGCGTCCCGCGCCTGCGGTGTCGCCCGTACCTCGCCGCGGTAGGCGGCCAGCCGGTCCGCGAGCCCGGCGACGGTCGTGGGCGGGTCCAGGACGCCCAGCGCGGCGGCGACGCGGGCGGTGTCCGCCACGTAGCCGTCGCAGCCGGCCCGGGACAGCGGCCGCGAGCCGTACCGCTGGTGCGCGCGCAGGAAGCTGTCGACCTCGGCGACGTGGACCCAGGCGAGGAGGTGGGGATCGGCCGCGTGGTACGGCGTTCCGTCCGGGGTCGTACCGCGCACCCGCTCATGGACCGCCCGTACCCGGTCGCAGGCGTCCTGGGCACTCTCGGCCGTCCCGTACGTCGTCACGGCGAGGAAGGTGCTGGTGCGCTGGAGCCTTCCCCACGGGTCCCCGCGGAAGCCCGAGTGCGCGGAGACGGCGGCCATGGCGAGCGGGTGCAGCGACTGGAGCAGCAGCGCGGAGAGGCCGCCGATGAACATCGACGCGTCCCCGTGCACCGTGCGGATGGGGCGGTCGGGGCCGAACCAGCGGGGTCCGGGCGTGCCGTGGATGCGAGCGCGGTTCTCCGGTCCCTCCGGGCCCGCGACGCGGGCGAACAGAGCGCTGCCCAGCCGCTCCCGTACGCCGCCGTCCGCTCCGGTCAGTCTCATGGGCACCGGCCTCCTCCGCGTCGTGCTCCGTCGGGCCCGCGTCCTGTCCCGGCCCGGGCCGTCCGGGACCGCGCGGACCGGCGGGAACGCCCTCCAGACCCCTCAGCATGGCCGAACCGGGGGAGGAAAGTCCACGGGCCCGCGGCGGTCACCGGGCCGTGCCGACGCGTCCCGGCGGGACCGGCGCCGGCGGCCGGGACCCACGGGTTCCCGCCTCACAGGGCGACGCGGGTGCCCCGTGCCTCCGCGCGGGCGACGGCGTGGGCGACGTGGGCGGCCGCGACGTCCAGCGCGGCGTGGCCGGTCGACTTGAACACGGTGAGTTCGCCGTCCTCGCGCCGGCCGGGGTGGTCGCCGCCGAGGACCGCGCCGAGGAGCGTCACGTGCCGCTCGGGCGGGAGGTCCTGCAGTTCGTGGGCGCCGGAGGGGGGCCGGGTCGTGGCGGCGCCGTGCCACTCGGCGAAGAGGGTGGCGTTCCGGACGGTGTCGGCGTCCAGCTCCGGTCCGTGGGAGCCGCCCACCGAGCTGACGTGCGTGCCGGGGGCGAGCCAGGCGCGACGGATCACCGGGCGGACGGCACCGGTGCAGCAGAACACCGTGCCGGCCCCTCGTACCGCCTCCTCGATGCTCTCCGCGGCCCGGGCCGCGGGGTGGAGCGCGGCGGCGCTCCCGGCACGCCCGGGATCGCGGCCCGCCACGGAGACGGGGGTCCCGGGGTCCACGGCCGCGAGCAGCGCGATCTGGGCGCGCGCCTGGGCGCCCGTTCCGATGACGGCGACCCGGGCGGCGTCCCGGCGGGCCAGCGCGCAGGCGCTCAGGGTGGCGGCCGCCGCGGTGCGGATCCCGGTGAGCGGCTCCGCGTCCATCAGGGCCAGCGGGCGGCCGTCGGTCTCGTCGAAGAGCGCGACGATCCCCCGGTGACTGCTGCGGCCGGGGCGCCCCGGGTCGGCGAACACGGAGACCAGCTTGGCCGCGAGCCCGAGACCGGGAACGTGGCCGGGCATCGCGCCGAGCAGGCCGTGCGGGGTGTGCGCGGCGATCCGCGGCGGGACGGAGACCTCGTCACGGGCGACGGCGACGAGGGCCGTGGCCACGGCGTCCAGGACGCGGTGGGGGTCGAGCGCGGCGCGCGTCTGCGCCCCGTCGAGGAAGAGGATCTCGCTCATGCCGGGCCTTCGGTGGACGGGGAGGGGGCGGAGCCGGAGAGGATCCGTGCCAGTTCGCCGGTCGCCTCGCGCAGCCGCTCCCGCAGGGCGGGCAGAAGGGCCTCGCCGAAGTCCGGGCCCAGTCCGACCACGGTGAGGGCGCAGACCGGCTCGCCGGGACGGGTGACCACGGCGCGGGCGAGCGAGGCGACCGGCTGTTCGTTGCGCCCGTACTCGACGGCGAATCCGGTGCGTTCGGCCTCCTCGATGTCGGCCAGCAGCCCGTCGGGTCCGTCCAGCGGGTGGCCGGCCTCCTCCGCGGCGCGCAGATAGGGGGCCCGGTCGTCCGGGGCGAGGGCCGCGACGAGGGCGAGCGGTCCGGCGAACCGGTGCACGGGCAGGGCCTGGCCGTTCAGGCTGCTGATCATCGCCAGCCGGTCGGGGCGTACGACGTCGATCACGCGGGACCGGTCGGCCTCGGGCACCTGGAGGTTGACCATCAGGCCGGTGTGCCCGGACAGCGCCGCGAGAACCGGCCGGGCGAGGGCGCCGAGCGAGTTGCGGGCCGCCGAGGACGACAGCCGCAGCACCGCCGTGCCCGGCAGGTAGCGGTCGCCCGCGCGCAGCACCCAGCCACGTCTGACCAGGTCGAGGAGCACGCGGTAGGCGGTCGCGCGGTGCAGTCCGACCTCCTCGGCGAGGTCGGTGAGACGCGGGGGCCGGGACGCACGGGCCACGGCCTCGACCAGGTCCAGGGCCTTGTCCACCGCGCCGCGGGGTGCCTCGGGCAATTCGGGCCCCTCCTTGTGACGTCGTGAGATGCGAGCGTACGGTAACGCGTGTTGCGAGAGACGATACGTCTGTTACGTAGAGCGTAACAAGATCCATCAAGCGGCCAACCGGTCCGGACGGCGGTGACCACCGGCGGCCGGACAGAGCGACTACCGAGGTGAAGATGACGGACGAGACTCCGGGCGCACCGGTCCCGCACGCGCCCGCGGCGGAGGGAACCGTCGTGGTGTACCGCGGCGCGACGCTGTTCGACGGAACCGGCGCCCCGGCCCGCGGTTCGACCTCGATCGTGATCGACGGCCCGGTCATCCGCGCCGTCGGCGACGACGCCGTGATCGCCGGGACCCTGCCCGCCGGCGCCCGGGTCTTCGACCTCGACGGACGTTTCGTCGTCCCCGGCCTCATCGACGCCCACCAGCACATCGCGACGCCGCCCGACCGGCCCGTCGCCGAGGCGGTGCTGAGCCGGCTCGTCCACAGCGGTGTCACGGCCATCCGTGACATGGCCGACGACCTGCGCCAGGTGGGAGACCTCGCGCGGGCGACGCTCGTCGGCGAGATCCCCGGTCCCGACATCCGCTACGCCGCGCTGATGGCGGGCCCCGGCTTCTTCGACGACCCGCGCACCCACCAGGTGTCCCGGGGCGGGACGCCCGGCGCCGTTCCGTGGATGCAGGCGATCACGAAGGACACCGACCTGCGGACCGCCGTCGCCCTGGCCCGCGGGACCCACGCCTCCGCGATCAAGGTGTACGCGGATCTCGACCGCGACACCGTCGCCGCCGTCATCGCGGAGGCGCACCGCCAGGGCATCCCGGTCTGGGCCCACGCCACCGTCTTCCCGGCCTCGCCCGGGGAGGTCGTCGAAGCCGGCGCGGACAGCGTCTCGCACGTCACCCTGCTCGCCTTCGAGGGCACGGACGAGCCGCTGACCAGCTACAAGACCAAGCCGAAGGTCGACCACGAGCGGTTCGCCGCCGGGGACGACCCCCGCATCGAGGAACTCTTCGCCCTGATGCGGCGGCGGGGCACGGTCCTCGACGCGACCGCGGGCATGTGGGCGAGCGGGGCACTCGCGGGCGAGGGTCCCGAGGACGCGGCGCGGGCGGCGGCCGACACCGGACTCGCCGCCGTGCTCACCGCCCAGGCCCACCGCGCCGGTGTGGAGATCGCGACTGGCACGGACTACGAGACCGGCCCCGAGGACCCGTTCCCGGCCCTCCACGAGGAACTGGCGTTCCTCGTACGGCGCTGCGGGATGTCGCCCGCGCAGGCGCTGCGCTCGGCCACGCTCATCGGCGCCCGGAGCGCCGGGGCCGAGGACGTCATGGGCACCGTCGAGCCGGGCAAGCTCGCCAACTTCGTCGTCCTGGAGGACGACCCGCTGCGGGACATCGGGCACCTGCGCAGCGTCACGCTGACCGTCAAGCGCGGCCGGCGCTTCGAGCGCCGGGACTACGACCGCACCCTCCGCCCCGCCGAAGTGCCTCACCCCGTCGAAGCGGCCCGCTCCGCCGAGGAGACCCACCCCGCCGAGGAGACCCGATGACCGGCCTTCCCATGATCATCAACGCGCTCGGGCAGCTCGACAACCCGAACGCCCCGCGGTCGGCCGAGGCCGCCGCGCAGCTCAACCCCTCCAGCGAGCAGATGACCGTCGACGCCCGCACGCTGGCCGACGCCCACGCTTCCGGCCTCACCGCCGTCAACATCACCCTCGGCTACACGATGGGCGACCTGCCGCCCTACGAGCACACGCTGCACGAGATCGCCGTCTGGGACGGGATCGTCCGGGACAACGCGGCCGACCTCCTCAAGGTCCGCACGGTCGCGGACATCCACCGGGCCAGGGAGGAACGCCGGATCGGCGTCGTCTACGGCTTCCAGAACGCCGTCGCGGTCGGCGACGACGTCGGGCGCGTCGCCACCTTCGCCGATCTCGGCGTCCGGGTCGTCCAGCTCACGTACAACCAGGCCAACCACATCGGCGACGGCTCCATGGCGCCGGAGAACCGGGGACTGACCGACTTCGGCCGCACCGTCGTCGAGGCGCTCGACGAGCACCGCCTCATGGTCGACCTCTCCCACAGCGGCGAGCGCACCTGCCTGGAGGCCGCCAAGGCCGCGCGGCGCCCCGTGTCGATCAACCACACCGGCTGCCGCGCCCTCGCCGACCTGCCCCGCAACAAGACGGACGAGGAGCTGCGCCTGGTCGCCTCGCGCGGCGGCTTCGTGGGCATCTACTTCATGCCCTTCCTGAACGTGTCGGGTCACGCGACCGCCGCCGACGTCGTGGAGCACATCGCGCACGCGGTCGACGTGTGCGGCGAGGACCACGTCGGCATCGGCACCGACGGGACCGTGACGTCCATCGACGACCTCGACACCTACCGGGCGCACCTGGCCGAGCACGTGGCCCTGCGGCGCCGGGCCGGTGTCGGCGCGGCGGGGGAGCGCGACGACACGTTCCCCTTCGTGCTCGACCTGCGCGGGGTGGACCAGTTCCGGGAACTCGTCCGCCTCCTGGAGCGGCGCGGCTACACCTCGGAGCGGATCGAGAAGATCCTCGGCAGGAACTTCCTGGACTACGCCGACCGGGTGTGGGCCCCGGAGGTCTCCGGGTAGCCGGTTCCGGCACCGGGGCCGGGCCGTCCGCGTCGGTCGGTGCCGGGCGTCGCGGACGGGTGGACGCCGCCTGCCGCGGTACTACCGCGCCCCGCTCCGCGCGGGCTTCCTGCCGGGCGTGGAGATCCGCACCCCCAGCGGGCGGGCCAGGCCGATCACCCCTTCGTCCAGCCGCTGCAGATGCCGCAGGACCCGGCCCGTGACGCGGTCGTGGCGGGGCGAGTCCGGCGTCTGCGGCTCCAGCATGGCGGCGAGGCTCGCCCCGGTCTCCGCGACACCGTCCCTGGCGTCTGCCGCCACCCTGGCCACGAGCACGTCGATGTTCTGGCCGATCCGGCGGCCCGCCAGTTTCAGCCGGGGATCCGCGGCGACCGACCTGCTGTAGGGGAGGAGTTCGGCCGTCGCCGCGAGGGAGCGCGCGTGGTACGCGCACGTCTCCAGCAGCGCGACGATGTAGCGGGCGGTCTGACGGCGGGCCCGCCACGGGGTGATCGGGTGCGTCAGCGGTTTGGTGGAGGCCCGCAGACCGTCCAGCGCCGTGTCCAGGTCACGCGCCTTGTCCAGCAGGTCGAGTGCGACACCGCCGCTGAGCTGCTCCACCGCCGCACCGCTGACGTCCCCGAGCCGGACGAGCACGGCGGCGAGCAGTTCGTCCGTACGGCGGTCGGTGCGCACCGGAAGGACCACGACGGCCGCGAACACCCCGCAGACGGCGCCGAGCGCCGTCTCCTCGATCCGCAGGACGAGCACCGCCGGACTGTAGGTGTTGAGCACCGTGTACAGCATGCCCAGCATCGCCGTCACGAAGAACGACATCAGGACGTACGACACCGGGGCGGTGAAGTACATGGCGAAGACAAACAGCAGAACCAGCGCGAACGCGGTCCAGGTGTGACCGCCCACCACACCCGCCAGGAAGACACCCGCGATCACGCCGAGGAACGTCCCCAGCAGCCGGCGGTAGCCCTTGACCAGGATCTCCCCGGTCGAGGAGGTGTTCAGGAAGACCACCCAGCAGGTCAGCACCGCCCAGTACCAGCGTTGCGGGGCGATCAGTTCCCCGCCGATGATGGCCAGGGTCGACCCCACCGAGACCTGTACCGCCGCCCGGGTCGTGGGCCGGTCCAGCCCCCTGGGGTGCGGCTCCTCCTGTGCCTCCTCCTCGGCGGCGATGGAGGCGTCCTCGGCGTCCAGCTCCTCGCGGGACCGTTGCGTCTCGGGGGAGTCGTCGGTCTCGTCCTGGGGGCCGTCGAGCGCCAGCCGCAGTCCGAGGGCCGCGCGGGCCGCCTCGCCGATGCCGCGGAACACGTCCTGCACGTCCGCCGGGGCGTGCGGCAGGTTCTCCTCGTCCCGGTAGCCGAGCAGCCGGTTGCGCAGCTGGGCCACCCCGACGCCGCCGTCGTCCGAGACCGGGCCCGTGACCAGTACCTGCAGCGCCTCGAGGTCTCGGTGCAGCGTCGCCACGGTCTCGTCGTGCCTGTGCAGCTCGTCTCCCGCCGCCGGCAGCGGCGCGTGCGGCAGGTGCAGGGCGAGCGTGTCGGCCTGTTCGGCGCTGCGCGCCGTGAGGATGAGGATGCCGAGCCGTTCGGCGGCGATCTCGGCTTCGGCGACCCGCCGCTGGAGCAGCGAGGCGCTCGTGCCGTCGGCGGTCCTCTCGTCCAGGCGGTCCTGGATCATCATCGCGCTCTCGTGCAGGCGCGCGGTGTGCAGCCGTACGTCGTCCAGGGCCTGCTCGACGTCGTCGGGACCGGCGTCGAGCAGGCCGATCTGGACGGAGACCAGCCGGTCCACGCGGGCCCGGAACGCCTTGCGCAGCCGTTTCAGGATCCGTTCGGTCGACTCGGCGATCAGGGCGAAGCGCACCACGGCGCTGCAGGCGAAGGCGATGGCCAGCGTCGTCCACAGCTCGGGAAGGGAGGAGGAGGCGGCTCCGCCGAACAGGGACAGGAAGTAGATCTGGAAGGCGATCAGCCCCAGCGCCGTACTGCGGTCGCCGTAGCGGCGGCAGTAGACCGCGGCGAAGATCAGCGCGATGAAGCACACGTCGCTCGCGATCGTGTACGGGCCGAGCAGCGCGCCCAGCGACATCGCCACGATCGCCACGAGCAGACCGAGCGCCAGGGTGACTGCCTGCTCGCCGCGGTGCTTCTCCTTGATGGAGAAGGTGGCGACCATGGCGGACATGGCGCCGTTCACCATGTCGTTCGAACCGGCTCCGAGCAGGCCGAGGACGACGAGGGTGAGGGCGATCGCGCCGACGGTCCGCAGTCCGGCCATGAGCCGCAGCAGGCCCGGGTCGGACGCCACGAACCGGTTCCAGAGCGTCGCTCGGTTCGGCCGAGTCACTGTCCTCACGCTGCCGTCGTTCCCTGCTCACAGCCCATGATCCGGTACTTCAGCATGGCACCATGCGGCGCCGCGTGCCGGACGGCGCCCGGCCGTCCTGGTGCGGCGGGCGCTCCCCGACCCCTTGTGGGAGCGCTCCCAAGGAGACAGGATGCGGCACATGAACCCAGTGCCGACACCGGTCATCCGCCCCTACCGGCCCGCCGACCGCGCCGCCGTCGCCGACGTGTGCGTCAGCACCGCGGACCTCGGAGGGGACTCGCGCGCCCTGTATCCCGACGAGGAGCTGATGCCTACGCTCTTCGCCGCGCCCTACTGCCACCTGGAGCCCGGGCTGGCCTTCGTCCTCGACGACGGGAGCGGCCGGGCCGTCGGCTACGTGGTCGGCACCGGGGACACCGCGGAGTTCGTCGAGCGGTTCCGCGAGACGTGGATCCCGCGCGTCGCGCACCGCTATCCGGCCCCCACGACACCGCCTCGTACGCCCAGCGAGGAGATGGTCGACCTGTTGCACGCCCCCGAGCGGATGATCCTGCCCGAGCTCGACGGCTATCCGGCCCACCTGCACATCGACCTGCTGCCGGGCTTCCAGCGGCGCGGCCACGGGAGGGCGCTGATGAACACCTTCCTGGCCGCCCTGCACGACCGCGGGGTGCGGGCGGTCCACCTGGGCATGGTCACCGCGAACACGCCCGCCCGGGCGTTCTACGACCGTCTCGGCTTCCACGAGATCCCCGTCGAGGACCCGGGACCGCTCACCTACCTGGGCAGGCCGACGACGCCGAGCGACGCCGGACGGCCGTCGACGGCTTCGGTGAAGTAGCCGTTTCCCCGTACGCCGTACCGGTCCGCTGGGGTGATCTTGTTGCAACTTCCGGGGTGGAAGCTGCCGGGCGGTCGACCAGGGGACGGAAAACCCGTGAATTCACGAACCGTGAGTGTGGTCGCGTCCGCGGTGGGCGCTCTTGCGCTCACCGCCGCGCCTGCCAGTGCCTGTCCGGTCGATCATGGTGGAGGATCCCGACGGTGCTTGACGGGTGCCTGGGGCCGACCTTCCGCATCGGCAACGAGTCGATTCTCGTGGCCGCGGCGCGACTGAGGCTCAACGGAGTGGATGACCTGTACGGCGACACCACGTTCTACGTTCCGTAGAAGGCCGCGCGAGCCCGAATCCCGAGTCGGCCCCGGCCTGCACCGCAGGACGGGGCCGTCGGAACCGGCGCGGGTGGATCTCAGCGCGTGGCCGTGGCCGTCTCCGGTGCGGCCGTGGGGCCGGTCCGGTCGTCTCCTGCGGTGGCGCGGACGGCCGGGATCACGGCGGCGACGGCCGCGGCCACCAGGGCGACGCAGCCGCCGACGACGAGGCCGGTGCGGAAGCCGCTCTCGGAGGTGAAGGTGTAGCCCGCCACGCTGGTCGTCATCTGGGCGAGGACGACGCCGATGACGGCGGCGCCGACCGAGGTGCCCAGCGAGCGCATGAGCGTGTTGAAGCCGTTCGCGGCGGCGGTCTCGGCGAGCGGGACCGAGCTCATGACCAGGGCCGGCATCGAACCGTAGGCGAGGCCGACGCCGCTGTTGATGACCATGCCGGTCAGCATGAGGCCCCAGGCCGAGCCCATGAGGACCAGCGACAGGCCGTAGCCGAGGGCGATGACGAGGACACCGCAGATCAGCGTGAACTTCGGGCCCCGGGCGTCCGTCAGCTTCCCGCCGAGCGGGGAGACGACCATCATCATGATGCCGCCGGGCGCCATCCACAGACCCGCCGCGAGCATCGACTGGCCCAGACCGTAGCCGGTGGCCTCCGGGAACTGGAGGAGCTGCGGGATGATCAGCATGCTGGCGTACATGCCGAAGCCGACGAAGATCGAGGCGACGTTGGTGAGCAGGACCCGGGGGCGGACGGTGGTGCGCAGGTCGACCAGCGGGTCCTGGGTGCGCATCTCCCAGGCGCTCCAGGCGATCAGGACCACGACGGCGGCGGCGAACAGCCCGAGCGTCGTCGCGGAACCCCAGCCCCAGTCGGCTCCCTTGGAGACGCCGAGGAGCAGACAGACCAGTCCGGCGCCGAGTCCGAGCGCGCCGAGGACGTCGAAGCGCTGACCCTTGGCGCCGGCCGGCACGTCCGGGACGAGGAACCAGATCAGGGTTCCGATCGCCGCGGCCAGCACGGCGGAGCCCCAGAAGAGGACGCGCCAGTCCGCGTACTGGGCGACCGCGGCGGAGATGGGCAGCCCGAGGCCGCCGCCGATGCCCATCGAGGCGCTGACCAGCGCGATGGAGGAGCTCAGCTTCTCCGCCGGCACCACGTCACGCAGCAGGGCGATGCCCAGCGGCACCATGCCCATGCCCATTCCCTGTAGTCCGCGTCCGACGATCATCGGGACGACGGACGAGGAGAGCGCGCACACGACCGAGCCCACCACGAGCGGGACGGAGCAGGCGAGCAGCATCCGCCGCTTGCCCAGCAGGTCGCCCAGCCTGCCGGAGACCGGGACGCAGACGGCCGCGACCAGCAGGGTGACGGTGATGACCCAGGCGGAGTTCGCGGGGGTGGTGTGCAGGATCCGGGGCAGCTCCGCGATGAGCGGAGTGACCAGGGTCTGCATGATCGCCGCCACGGTGCCGGCGAAGGCGAGGGTGGCGACCACGCCACCCGCTCGGGCGGAGGGCTGGGGGGCGTCCATGAGGGACTCCTCGGGTTCTGTCTGAGGGGGAGGGCGAATGGATGTGCATCGTACATGTCCTGTGTATCGCGCATGCGATATGGGCCATGCATGCAATGTGGTACATGCATGGAATGTGGCTCGTGCATGGGGGTGTGGGAGCATGGAGCCGGGCCGCACCGATGTGCGCGGGACGCGCGGCCCGGGTGACAGCGGGAGGCGGCAGGCGGATGGTCAGGCCCACACACGAGGTCGAGTACGAGCAGATGCTCCTCAGCCGCCACGGATGGATGAACCACCGGGGCGGCCGCACCAAGGACGGGGTCCTGGAGCGCAGCGCCTACATCCTGCTCAGTCGCATCCGGATCCAGGGGCCCATGTCGATCGGTGAGCTGAGCGACGCCTTCGGGCTCGACGCCTCCACCCTCAACCGGCAGACCGCCGCGGCGATGCGCGCCGGGCTCGTCGAGCGCATCCCCGACCCCGACGGCGGTATGGCCCGCAAGTTCCGCATCACCGACGAAGGGGCGCGCCTCCTCGACCAGGAGCGGCAGGGGCTCGTCGACTCCCTGGACCTCGTCATGGCCGACTGGCCGGAGGAGGACATCGCCGCGTTCGCCTCCTACCTGCGGCGTTTCAACACGGACATCGAGCGCATCGGCGGCCGTCCCTGGCCGCGCCCGTGACCGTGGCCCGAGGCCGACCGCCGCTCCGAGCCGTGTGACGGGCCGGTGGGGCGGGCCGGTGGGGCGGGGCGGTGGGGCGGGCCGGTGGGGCGGGGCGGAAAACCCGGTGACGTGGTGGTGTGCCGCCTTCTACGCTCGCCCGCATGAACGGTACCGGGGGACTGCTGAACGTCGTCGATGTCGAGGCGACCTGCTGGGAGGGGCGGCCTCCGTCCGGGGCGGTGAGCGAGATCATCGAGATCGGTCTGACGGTCGTCGACCTGGACCGGGGCGTCCGGGTGGAGAAGCACCGCCTTCTGGTCAGGCCGGCGCGGTCGGCCGTCAGCGCCTTCTGCACCGAACTCACCGGTCTGACACAGGACGAGGTCGAGCGGGGGCTCCCCTTCGCCGACGCCTGCCGCGAGTTGGCCGCGTCGCACCGTGCGGGGGAGCGGCCGTGGGCGAGCTGGGGGGACTACGACCGTCATCAGTTCACCCGTCAGTGTGCCGACACGGCGACCCCGTACCCCTTCGGTCGTCGGCACACCAACGCCAAGGCCGTCTTCACCACGGCCCGCGGGCTGCGGAAACGGCCCGGAATGGCGCAGGCCCTGCGCCTCGCCGAACTGCCCCTGGAGGGCAGGCACCACCGGGGCGAGGACGACGCGTGGAACATCGCGGCACTCGTCCTCGACCTGGCGGGGCGCGGGGCCTGGCCGGGCGCCTGAGGACCCCGCCGTCCTGAAAGCCGCCCTGAGGGTCGCCCCGGAAGCAGGCCCGCGGATCGGGCCGAGGGGATTCGGCGGTCGCGTGGCCCGGCGGCCGTCCCGGCGGATCCGGCCCGGCGTCAGCCGTCCTTGGAGGCGTCCCGGGCCGCCTGCTCCAACCGTGCCCGGTAGTCCTCCCACCACGACGAGTCGCCCGGCATCATGCTGTCGTTGTTCTCGTTCATCCCGACGGCGCCGTCCATGAGTTCACGGATGATGTCGGCGTGCCCGGCGTGCCGGTGCGTATCGGCGATCACGCGGACGACCGCGTGGTGCAGCGTCAGTTCGTCCTTCCCGGCGGGCCACCACGGCACCCTGCCGGTCGTGTCCAGCGGCAGCGCGTCGATGGTCGCGTCCGCGTGTGCCCATGCCCGGTGGTAGAGCCCCACGACGAACTCGCGTGTCTCGTCGGCGGTGGCCCACATGTCACCGTTCGTCTCGGAGACGTGCTCCAGCCAGGGCAGCGGTTCGTCGGAGGGCCGTCCGAAGGTGTCGCCGAGGTAGCCGAGTTCCACGGTGGCCACGTGTTTGACGAGACCGAGGAGGTTGGTCCCGGTCGGGGTGAACGGGCGGCGGACGTCGTACTCCGAGAGACCGTCGAGCTTCCAGAGCAGGGCGTCGCGGGCCGACTGCAGGTAGTGGTGGAGGTCGGCCTTGGGATCCGGTGAGGTCATGGCGTTCAGTCTGCCGTTCCCGGCGGCGCTGTCGTCGGCGGTCGGATCAAGCGCCGTCACCGGTGTGAACACCGGACCGGCGCGAGCCGGAGTGCGACCGGTTCACCCCGATGGGTTGTTTTGTGGCGGGTTGCGGTGAACGGGGCGTGGGTGTCGGGTTCCTGGGGAGAAACCGGACGTACGCGAAACGCCGTCATCGAGGAGTGCCGCGTGTCCGATGTCGTCTTCACTGCGGATTTCGCCTCGACTCGTCAATGGGTCGCGGGCCGTTCCTGGGCTTATCCCGACGGTGGTCCGGTCAACCCGGACGACGGCAAACTCGACCATCTCGTGACCGACCCCGCCTACTCCCGGACGGGCCGCTTCCGGGCCACCCGGCGCCCGGACGGCGACTGGGACGCGGGCCTCCTCACCACCGAGGACAGCGCGGAAGGGTTCATGGTCCGCACGGGGGACGTGCTGGAGACGCGGGTCAGGCTGCCGACGGTCGTCGGGGCCTGGCCGGCCGTCTGGACGTGGCGGGACGGCGGCCAGGAGATCGACGTCTTCGAGTACCACCCCGACAACCCGGACCTGCTGGAACTGTCCAATCACGTGCGCAACACCCATCGCTACTACCGGAACAGCGCCGTTCGGCCGGGTGCCTGGGTCGATCTCACGGTCGAGTTCGGTGCCCAGCGGGTCGTGTGGTGGGTCAACGGGATCCGGGCCTTCGACGACCGGCGCGGAGTGGGCCGGTCCTGGCACGCCTATCTCATCGTCAACCTGTCCGTGTGCGCCGGCCGTTACCACCCGCCTCCTCCTCCCGAGGCTCGCGAGATGGACTTCGAGGTGGCCCGGCTGACGGTCCGCAGGCCCCGGATCGGCAGGCCCCTCCCCGCCGTGGAGGAGTACGAGACCGGTCTCCTCGACTGACACCGGAGCGGGTTCCCGGCGGGTCGCCGAAGGCCGGCGTCGCGGCGGACGGCACCCGCGCGCCGCGGTCGGGATCCGGGCCGCGGCAGGTGCATCCGCCGAACCCCTCGGCGCGGAAGTACGGCACGAGAAGCGACGCCGCGCCGGGGCGCGTCGCGCCGACGGGTGCCGAGGACCATGCCGAATCCGCAACCGGGGCGGGACGCCCCCGAGACCGCCTACGTCAGTCACGTCGGCGACTGCCGTACGTGCCGACGGGAGTCGGGACGCTGCCCGCAGGCGGCACGCCTCTGGCGTCTGTACCAGGAGTGGCGCAACGGCTACCGTGAGCGGCCCGAGAACGCGG
This sequence comes from Streptomyces sp. NPDC058751, assembly GCF_042746485.1. Lineage (NCBI taxonomy): Bacteria > Bacillati > Actinomycetota > Actinomycetes > Kitasatosporales > Streptomycetaceae > Streptomyces > Streptomyces sp. NPDC058751. The sequence continues at coordinate 22,628 of NZ_JBHYPZ010000027.1, forward strand.
ACTGACGGAGCGGACGGAGCACATGGCGTTGTCCAAGGCGACAGGTGCCCTCGTCGCGCTGCGGCCAGGTCGCGTCGTCCGTCCCGCAGCAGGTCCGGCGCGTGCCGCCGTGCTGGTCCTGCACGGTGGCACCGCCGACAGCAGGGCCCCGTTGCGGCCGTGGAACATGGCACGCGCCCGGATGCTGCCGTTCGTGCGCTCCGTGGCGCGAGCCCTGCCGGAGGGGGGCACGTTCGTCGGGCAGGTGCGTTACCGCTACCGGGGGTGGAACGGCGTGGACGCCGACCCCGTCGCCGACGTCCTGCGGGCGCTGGACGAACTCGCCGCGCTGGTGGGGGAGGTGCCGGTCGTGCTCGTGGGCCACTCGATGGGCGGCCGTGCGGCCCTGCGCGCCGCGGCCGCGCCTCAGGTCAGGGCCGTGGTGGCGCTGGCGCCCTGGTGCCCGGAGGGCGAGCCGGTGGCCCACCTCCGGGACAAACGCGTGATCGTGCTGCACGGCGACCGGGACCGGATCACCGACCCCGCGGAGTCGTTCGCCCTCGTCCGCCGGGCCCTGGAGGCGGGTGCCTCCGCGAGCGCCGTGCGGGTCGAGGGCGGTGACCACGCGATGCTCCGCCGCGCGCGGACCTGGCACCGGGTCACCGGCGCCACGGTCGCGGATCTGGTGACCCGGATCGGCGACGGGCTCGACCCGCTCCCCGCCGGCCGGCCGGGCGGCGAACCGGACGTTCTCTAGCGCCTGGTGCGGCGAGTGGGGGTCCCCCCTGCTCGAAGAGCTCGGGGGAGCGTGCATGGCGTCGCGGGACAGACGGGAATTTGACGACAGGCCCTAGGACCCGTCCGGCAGGCGGGAAGGGACGGACAGGTCCTGGCGGCCGGACGGCAGGGGGGTGGGTGCGTCGAGCCGGTCGTCCGGGTCGGGGGCCGCGGACAGGGGGCGGCGGGCGCCGGACGCCGGCCGTGCGGCGGACGAGGGGAGCGGGGCGCCGGTCGACGGATCCCAGCTCAGGATCCACTCGAAGTCGCGTTGCAGCCGCCGGGCCTCGCTTCGTACGAGCCTCGGTATGTCGCCGCGTTCGGAGATCAGTTGGGCATAGATCGGCGCATCGTGCACGTGGGGTCCTCGGCTCGCTCTCGTGGTCTGACGTGCCACGACGGTACGGGCGGCACGCGGCGACAGCGGTGATCCGGCCGGTTCGGCCAGAACCGGTCAAGGTGTGACCGGCAGGCGCCGTCGATGTCGAACGAGGTGCCGGGGAAAGTCGGTTCTCTGCACACTTTCGACACGTCCGAGGCGGCCGGGTGCGCGACCGGCGGGCCGGGGCGGGGTGTGCCCGTCCGTCCGGGAAGGAACCGGTACGCAACGGGGCGGGCCGGACGGGCGGGAATCGGGGCCGGGGCCGGGTCGGGAAGCGGGTCCGGTCGCCTCAACGGCCGTGCTCAGCGGCCGTTTCGAGCACGGCCCGTGTCCTCTCCGTCGCACTGCGGTGCGATGCGATGAAGGTCACGAAAACGTATCGGACATCTGGGGCGTGGATCTTCACATCGGGTGCACAACATGGCTAAGTTGGCCACCTGGCCGCCCGATTCCCTCCGGCGGAGCTCGCCGGGCGGCGCGGCCTCCGCCGAGTCCTGCCTGTCCTCGTGGCAGCGGGAGCCGGGGACCCACCGAACTTGGGGTGAATCGGCCAACTGCCTTTCGGGGCAGGGGTCGTAGGGCATACCTTCCGGAATCGTCCGCCCGAACCCGACAGCTAACCCGGTAGGCGGACGACGGAAGGAGCACCACTCCATGGCGCCGGAAAGCACCCCGCCCAGCAGCGAAGAAGTCGCCCGACGGCTCTCGTCCCTCTACGACCAGGCGGAGTTCGCCACCGGCAAGTTCAACGGGACCCGCGCCTCGTCGAACTCCGCCCGCAGGCCGGGCCGAGGGGGCGCCGGTCAAGGGAGCGGGGTCTCCGACGCGGACCGGGACAACCTGATGCAGCAGTGGTTCGACGGGGCGCGCTCCCGGGTCGGACCCGTGGCGCCGGCCACGCTCCCGGCCGACAGGCAGCCGGGGCGTGGCGGTGGCGGTGGCGGTGCCCGTCCCAAGGGAGGCGGGAAGGGGTCCAAGGGGTCCTCGTCCGACCTTCCGACGGTGTACGAGCTGGAACAGATCATGCGGCCCGCCGCCGAGTTGACGGCCGCTCCGATGCTGGAGCTGACCGCCGGTCCGGCTTCGGAACCGGCCGGGCGCCCCGCGCTGGAACTGACCGCGGGTCCGGCGGCCGGGTCCCCCGCGGTACCGGGACCCGGAACGGGGTTCCGTGCGGCGCTTCCCGCGGTGCCCGCTCAGGCCGCCGCGCCGCAGAAGCCCTCCCCGCAGGTCAAGAAGCAGAATGCCCGGCGCAAGCTCGCCGCCGCCCAGGAGTTGATGTCGCGGCACGTGTCACGGCAGAACATGCCCGTCGCGCAGGCGCCGGCGATCGAGTACCGGCCGACGGAGCAGCCCCGCCTCCCGTCGGCCCCGCAGACCGGTACGTTCCCGTCGGTCGGTCAGACCGGTACGTTCCCCTCGGTCCCGCAGGGTGTGGGGCTCCCGTCCGCCGCTCAGACCGGTACGTTCCCGTCGGTCGGTCAGACCGGTACGTTCCCCTCGGTCCCGCAGGGTGTGGCGTTCCCGTCGGCCCCGCAGACCGGTACGTTTCCGTCGGTCGGTCAGACCGGTACGTTCCCCTCGGTCCCGCAGTCGCCCGCCTTCCAACCGGCGCCCCAGCCCGCCGCGTTCCAGGCGGCGCCCCCGCCCCAGGTCTTCGAGACGGGCTCCGTACCCCGGGCGTACGAGCCGGCGCCGGCGACCGCCGAGGTGAAGTCGGTGCTCCTGCCCCTCGGGTACGAGCCGCCGCCCCCGGCCTCCGAGGTGAAGTCGGTGCTCCTGCCTCTCTCGTACGAGACTCCGGCCCGTCCCAGTGGGTACCAGCCCCCTCCGGCACCTCCGGTGAGCGAGCCGGTGCCCCAGCCGCCGGTGCCCCAGTCGCCGGTGTACGAGTCCACGCCGCCTCCGGCCGCGTACCCGTCGGCGCCCATGCCTCCGGTGGCCCCGTCGGCCCCCATGCCCCCGGCGGCCCCCTCGGCGCCGATGCCTCCCGCCGCCCCGCCGGTCGACGACGCCTGGCGGCAGTCGCTGCGGACGAGCGGCGGCGGGCAGGCGTGGCCCGCCGCTCCCGGGGCCACCGACGCGAACCCGGGGTTCGACATCGACAGGCTCGTCGCCGGTGCGGCCGCACCGCCGGCCACCGGCCAGGACAGCAGGGCCGCCGAGGCGGTCGCCTTCGCCCGGGCCCAGATCGGCAGCCCGTGCGTGTGGGGAGCGTCCGGACCCGGTTCGTACGACCCCTCCGGTCTCACCCAGGCGGCCTGGAAGAGCGCCGGGGTCATGCTCCCCCGCACGACGCAGGACCAGGCACAGGCCGGCCCGACGGTCGACCTCGGCGCCGTGCAGCCGGGCGACCTGGTCTTCTTCCACGCCAACGTGAGCCACGTGGGTCTCTACGTGGGTGACGGCATGATGGTCCACGCGCCGAGTCCCGGAGCGCGGATCAGCGAGGAGCCGGTCGAATACGTCGGCCGGGAGGCCATCCACAGCGTCGTACGTCCGGTCTGAACCCCGTCACGGCCGCCGACGGCGCACGGCGGTGCGGAACGTACCGCCGTCCGGGGCGTCCCGGACGGCCCTGGCGTGCCGTCGTCCGCGAGGGCGGCGCGGCGGCCCGGCGTCAGAATTCGCTGTCGATCCCCGTGACGGCGGCGGGTCCCAGCGGGGCGTCGTCCGCGGACAGGCCGCTGTCCAGGATCGCGCCGGAGACGAGCCGTACGGCCTCGGCCTCGGCGCTCCTGCGGTCCGGCGCCTCGACCTCCAGCCGGACGGAGAACCTGTTGTCCTCGTCGACGGTCAGCAGGCTCAGCTCCTCGCTCTCGCCCAGGTCCGTGTTCTGCGGGTCCTGGGGGCGAAGTCTGCGTTCCACCTCGGCGCGGGAGGCGTCCGGGAGGCCGTGGACGAACGTCCCGGGAACGGTGATGACGTAGGTGGTCACAGGAACTCCTAGTGCGGCCGGCGCGGGGGCCTGAAGTGCGGTCGGTCGTGTGATCGCCCGTATACCCCGCATTGTGCCGGGCACCCGGATCTTCTTCGCGTCGGGCGGGGCCCGCCGTGCCCGGCGGCACCTGCCGCCGGGTGATCGCGTGCCGGTACGGTCGCCCCATGGCTGACGCCAGGTTGACCACCGCCTCGTACCGCGTCCTCGGCATCATCGACAAGCTGGGCGAGGCCAGCGCGTACGACGTGAAGGTGGAGGCGGCGCGGACGGTCGCCCCCTTCTGGTCGGTGCCGCACGCGCAGGTGTACGCGCAGTGCGACCGTCTGCTCGACGCCGGGCTCCTGTCCCAGGTACGGCAGGAGAGCGGCCGCAACCGCAGGGTGCTGACGCTGACGGACGAGGGCAGGGCGGCCCTGCGGGGCTGGCTGACGGCCCTACCGTCTCGATAGTCCAAGCGAGACTATCGGTGGCCGGGTCGCGGCCACGGGCAGGGAGTCGTCGTGCGTCGTCCGACCGGCACCACCTGGCGCCGTCTTGCCGTCATCGCCGTGTCGGCCGTGTGCGTGGGCTACGCGCCGATCGCGATGACCGAGCTGTGGCCGTACGCGCCCCCGCGTTCGGTGAGTGGATCCTGGCCCCCGTGGTCTCACCGCGGTACGTGGCCGACGCGCTGGCCACCCGGATCGGGCCGTACCGCCACAGCCTCGTCCCGATGGTGGCGCCTGCACCGGGCGGCCCTGTGCCTGGCGCCGGTGCTGTCGGCCGGGGCCGCACCGCTCTTCGAACGGTCGCCGGGGCTCGACGGGCTCACGGCGTCGGCCGCGGGGGCAACGCCCGCCCCCGGTCGTCCGGCCGCCCACCTCGCGGAACCGGTCTCGTGACCCCCGCTCGGCGCGCCGCAGCCGTCGACCGGTCCTCGGGTGCCGCCCTCTGCCTCGTCCTCAAGGTGGCCGGGCTTCGCTGCCGACCCCCGGAAACGTCGTCCACGTCATCGGTTCCGGACGGAGGCAGGGCCGCGGGCCACGCCCGGACGGCAGGATGCGGGGAGTCGACCGACGAGGAACGTTGCCGGGGGTGATACGGGTATGCGCCGGTGGAGTCGTCCTTCGCCCGTACAGGAACAGGACCTGACGGCGTACCTGCGGAGCGCGGTGTGGGGGCCCGCCGAGTTCATCGGACGGCCGCCGCCCCGCCTGGTGGGGGAGGGGATCCTCGTCGGGGCGCTCGGGGCCGGATCGATCGTCGGCGCCGGGGCCGCGGGAGACCGGACCGGCCTGTCCGTACTGGTCAGTGGTGAGGCGGGGCTCGTGTGTGCCGGGATCCTCGTCCTGTACCTGGTCCTCCTGCGGGCGGGGCGGGCGCTGGTCGGCATCGTCGCGGTCCTCGGCGTCTGTCTCGCCCTCCAGGCCCCGCAGGTTGTGGCGGACGTGGTGTCGGCGGGCGGGGAACGAGTGGTGCCCAGGGCCGTCACGTCCGGCGAGGGCGAGGGGAAAGAGGGCGCGGGCGGTGTCCGCCGCCCCTGCCCGGCGGTCGCGCGGGGCGGCGCGCCGATCGAGGTCCGCGTCCGGCGGGACTGCGGGCGGACCACCCGGCCGGGGGACGCGCTCGCCGTGGTCCACGGTCCCGAGGGGCGGATGCCGCCACGCGCCCCGGCCGGGGGGCCGCTGCGGGCCCTGGCGGCCCTGGCCGCGGCCCTCCTCGCCGGATGCGTGCTCGCCGTGGTCCGCTCCCACCGCCTCGCCCCGGCGGACGCCACCGTGTGACACCGTCCGGCGGCCGGCTCACAGCGGGAGGATCACCAGCGCCGTGTCGTCGGTGACGCCGTCGGGCGGGAGCAGGTCCGAGAGCAGCGCGTCGGCGAGGTCCTCGGGCCCGGCCCCACGGTGGCCGGTCAGCGCGGCGGCCAGGCGGCCGAGGCCCACGTCGATGTCCTCGGTGCGGCGCTCGACCAGACCGTCGGTGTACAGGACCAGGGTGTCGCCCGCGGTGAAGCCCGTCGCTGCCTCGGGGCGCTCCACGTGCTCCGGCCGGGCCCCGAGCGGCGGGTCGGTCGCCCCGTCCAGGAACTCGATGTCCCCGTCGCCGCGCAGGAGGGCCGGCGGAGGATGTCCGGCGCTGCTGTAGGTGATGGTGTGGGTCCCCCAGTCGATCCAGGCCGTCACCGCCGTGGTGGACTCGGCGCCCTCGACGGATCGGGCGTACAGCCCGAGGACCTCGAGGGCCCGCGCGGGACCGTCGGAGGCGCGGGACGCGGCGCTGAGGGCACTGCGCAACTGGCCCATGACACAGGCGGCGGACAGTCCGTGGCCCACGACGTCTCCCACCGCGACCGCCATCCGCCCGCCGCTCAGCGCCACCAGGTCGTACCAGTCCCCGCACACGTTCAGCGAACTCGTGGCCGGCCGGTAGCGCACGGCGGCATGGTGCGGCCCCGCCTCGTCCGGTGAGGGCAGCAGGGCGTCCTGGAGGGCGACGGCGATCTCCCGTTCGCGGGCGTGGGCGTGCCGCAGACGCTCGTTGAGCTCCTGGAGTTCGCGGGCCCGCGTGAACAACTCGGCCTGCAGCACCGGGCTCCGGCCGCTCTCCTCGAGCCCGCCGCGCGCACGGATGAACTCGGTGACCTCCTCCACCCGGTGGACCACCAGCGCCACGGTGCCGTCCTCCCGGAGGACAGGGGCGTTGACCGGGCTCCAGTAGCGCTCCTCCCAGACACCCGGCCGCTCCAGGGACTCCACGTCGTAACGCTGCAGGGCCATGGAGTCGCGCCTCCCGGCCTGCACCACCCGGCGCAAGGACGCCTCCAGGTCCCGCGTCCCGGTGGCGGCGAGGTCGCCCGGCCGGTCGGGGAAGACGTCGAAGAGGTACCGGCCGACCAGTTGTTCCCGGGTGTGTCCGGAGGTGGTGAGGTAGTCGTCGTTGGCGTCCACGAAGACCAACTCGGGGGTGAGCAGGGCGACCATGCCGGGCAGGGCGTGGAAGACAGCGCGGAAGTCGATCTCCGCTCCCGTCATCGGTTCACCCGCCTCACGCCGCCGTCCTCGCCGTGCCCACGGCGGAAGCGGCGAGCGCCCTGCCCCGTCCGACCGCCCGGGGCGTGACCGGGGCCACGCCCAGGGCGTACCCATGGTGCAGTTCCCATCAGGCCACCGGTCCGCGCCCGGCGCAACAGCACTGCTCCGTACGGGATCGCTGTGAATTTCTGAGACTGCTGAACACAATGCGACGCGTGTGCGTATAGGGCCGGGGGGATTTCCATGTCGAGCCGACCACGACGCGTAGGAGCACCACCTTGGGACGCAACAAGCGCAGACGCCCAACGGGCGCACGCCGCGCGACCTCTGCAGCTTTCGCACTGATACTGGGCGGAGGCGGACTCGTAGGAGTCAACGTCTACGCATCGGCGAGCGAGACCGGCGCGACGGACGCGCAGGTCCTGGCCGCCGGCTCCGCCACCATCGACTGCCCTGACGTAGGGGAGCAGTTGAAGACGGTTCCCGACGCCGCGAAGGAGGGCGTCGACAAAGAACTCGCGGCTCTGGACCAGCAGGTCGCCGAGGCCTACCGGCAACTCCAGGCCCAGGCCGACCAGATGCAGCAGAACGGCGACAGCGGCGCCGACGCTGTCATGAATCCGCTGAAGGAGAAGCGGGCCGGGTCGATCGGCCGCATCGTGGCCGCCATCGACGCCGCGGGCGACCCGCCGAGCGGACTCGACGGTTTCGAGGCCTGCACGCTGCGGCCCTCCGGCAACCAGCCCGGCACCGGGGCGGACACCGGTCAGAGTGCCGCGCCGCAGGACCAGGGCGGCGCGTCGCAGAGCGCGAGCGCTCCGCCGCAGGACCAGGGCGGTCAGCAGAACGGCCAGCAGGGCGGTGCCGCCCCGGCCGGCAACGGCCCCGTGGCGGCCGACTACGCGGACATCAAGTCCGTCCAGCCCAACGTGCAGAACCCGCAGCCCCAGGCGGACGCCTCCCGGGGCGAGTTCGCCTCCAGCTGCGGGGTGAACGCCAACGGCCTGTTCAACTCGGACAACGTGATCGTGGCTCCCGGTGTCACCAACGGCGCCCACCACTTCCACGACTACGTCGGCAACCAGTCCAACTCCGCGTTCGCCACCGACGAGGACCTGTCCAAGGCCGACACCTCCTGCCAGGACAAGGGCGACAAGTCCTCGTACTTCTGGCCCGTGGTGCGCCTGCAGGACGGAACCCAGGAACGCGACGCCGGTGCCCCCGGCGGCGGGACCGAGGGCAACTCCGGAAAGATCGTCACGCCCAAGCAGGTCACGCTGAACTTCGTCGGCAACCCGCGCAGCAAGGTCACGGCCATGCCCCGGCTGCTGCGCATCATCACCGGCGACGCCAAGGCGTTCGTCAACGGCCCCGCGAACGCCAACGCCTCCTGGAGCTGCACCGGTTTCGAGGACCGGCAGCTGAAGGACAAGTACCCGCTCTGCCCGCAGGGCAGCGACGTCGTGCGCACCTTCAAGTTCCAGAGCTGCTGGGACGGCGCGAACATCGACAGCGCCAACCACCGTACCCACGTGGCCTTCGCGGACGCCCAGGGCAACTGCCCGGGCAACTTCAAGGCCATTCCGCAGCTGGTGCAGCGCATCGTCTACGACATCGACGCGCCGAGCCTCCAGGACGGCGGCCGCACGTCGCCGCTGTTCGCGGTGGACTCCTTCCCCGAGAACCTCCACAAGCCGATCACGGACCACGGTGACTTCATCAACGTCTTCGACGACGGCCTGATGAAGGACGTGGTCGACTGCATCAACGGCGGCAAGAAGTGCGGCGTGGGCGCCGGCGGCGGTGACAACGGCGGTAACGACGGCGGCGACAACGGCGGCGACAACGGCGACGGCGGCGGTCAGCAGGAGGACCCGCCGGCCACCGACGAGCCGTCGCAGACCGCCGAGCCGGACCCGAACCCCTCCGAGGCCGACCCGAACCCCTCCGAGAACCCTTCCGAGGAACCGGCCCCCACCGCGGACGACCCGTCCGACGGCAAGGGCGGGGACGACTCCGGTGACAACGGCGGCGGCCAGACCGCCGAGCCCTCGGAGGAGGCGCCGGGCACCGGACCGGCGGGAGACGACACGCCTCCCGCCACCGTGGAGCCCAAGTCCGACGTGACGGCGTCGGCCGGAGCGCAGGAGACCCCGGGCGGCGACCAGGGCGGCGAGGTGGGGACACCCGCGCAGCCGTCCGCGGCCGGGTCCTACCCGCCGGCCACCTCGGGCATCGAGCCGCAGGCGGTCGGGAACGCCGGGCTCGCCGAGACCGGCGCGAACCTGTGGCCGGGCGTGATCGGCGGGATCTGCGTGCTCGCCGGCGCCTTCGTGCTCTACCGGATCCGGCGCACCTACGCGTGACACGGACCACCCGGTGCGGGCGACCCCCGACGGATGAGCGCTGACGGGCGAAACCCGCCGGACCAATCCTGACGGACGAGTCCCGGACGACGATTTCGAGGGGGCTCCCGGCCTGTTCCCACAGGCCGGGAGCCCCCTCGGCCGTGCTCCGGACGGCCCTCTCGACCGGCGGCGCGCGCCGATTCCCAGCATGCTGGTGTGAGACGCGATCATGTCGTCCACATTGGGGAAGGCGAAGCTCCATGGACGCATCAGAGCAGGCACCGGATGACCGGCCCCTCGACCTGTACCTCGAAATGCTCCGCCTGCGCATGGCTCCGGCGGACTACGCGCTCTTGCTGCGCATGGTCGAGCCCGTACTCGAAGCGATCAGGGAGGAGAGGGTGGGAGCGATCGAACTGTGTCTCGACGGCGCGGAACCGGAGAGCGTCCCGCAGGAGGTCCGTGACGAGGCGTCGCTCGTGGTCGCCGTGGCCGTCACGGGACGCCTGGACAACCGGATCGTCGAGCTGGAGACCGAGGAGATCGGTGTCGTCCGGGTCGTCACGGACTCGGGCACGGCGGACGATCCCGAGCGGTGCAAGGAGATCGCCGACTTCATCGGAGAGCGGCACCGCCAGGACGAGGAACTGCGGGGCATCGCCGAAGTGAGCGGTCTGCCCACCGACGTGTGACCCTCGCGGTCCGCCCACCGGCGCGTGACTCTCGGCGGGGCGCCCCCGGCCGTCCGGAATCGTGGGTCGTCGGAACATATGAGTGTGCGCATTCGGCCCGGGCGGAGCGTTCCGTGCCGACACAATCGCCTCATGACAAAGATCCAGACAGTCGCGGAGCGCGTCGTGGCCGCCGCCCGCGCCCGCGCCGGCCGAGGACCGGTGCTGATCGCGGTCGACGGCATGGGCGGGTCGGGCAAGTCGACCCTGGCGTCGGCCGCGGCCCGGCTCGGTGACGGCGTGGTCGTGCACGGGGACGACTTCTACCGTCCGATGGAACCGGACGAACGCGCCGCACTGACCCCCGCCCAGGGCTACGACCGCTACTTCGACTGGGAGCGGCTGCGCGACGAGGTCCTCACCCCGCTCGCCACCGGCCACGACGCGCACTACCGGCGTTACGACTGGCCGACCGGCTCCCTGACGACGGACCGGGCGTGCTCGGTCCCCTGTGACGGCATCGTCCTCGTCGAGGGCGTCTACACCGCCCGGCCCGAACTCGCCGACCACTACGACCTCGTCGTCTACGTCGACACCCCGCCCGAGGAGTCCATGCGGCGGCTGCGGGCCCGCGGTGACGACCACGGCCCCCTCGACTGGGAGGCCCGCTGGCGCCTGGCCGAGGAGCACTACCTGAACACGACCCGCCCCCGGGAGAGGGCGGATCTCGTGGTCCCCGGACACTGAACACCCGCTGCGGGAACACGAAGGAAACCGCCTCCGGCCGCAGGACCGGAGGCGGTGCGCGGGACGGTCACACCGCGTACAGGCCGTGCGAGGCGAAGACGGAGCGGGCCTCGGCGATCTGGGCGGCGGTCGGGACGGGGGTGGAGGCGAGGGTGAACTCCATGCCCAGTCCCGCCCATTTGTCGGAGCCGAGCTTGTGGAAGGGCAGGATGTCGACACGGGTGACGTTGCCCAGGGACGCCGTGAAGGAGGCGACTCCCGCCACGTTCTCCGGGGGGTCGGTCAGCCCCGGGATCAGGACGAAGCGGACCCAGACCTCCTTGCCGAGCTCGGCCAGACGCCGGGCGAAGACCAGGGTCGGCTCCAGCTGACGGCTGGTGAGGCGTACGTAGAGCTCGCGGTCCCAGGACTTGATGTCCAGGAGCACCAGGTCGACGCTCTCCAGGAAGGCGTCGGTGGCGCGGGCGCCGAGGAAGCCGGAGGTGTCCAGGGCGGTGTGCAGGCCCAGGTCGTCGTGGCAGCGGCGGAGGATCTCGCCGACGAAGTCCGGCTGGAGCATCGGTTCGCCCCCGCTGACGGTGAAGCCGCCGCCCGCGGCGCGGATGAACGGGACGTACTTGGTCACCTCCGCGACGACCTCGTCGGTCGTGGCCCGCTTGCCGTTGCTCATCCGCAGGGTGTCGGGGTTGTGGCAGTACAGGCAGGCCAGCGGGCAGCCGGCGACGAAGACGACGAAACGGGTGCCGGGCCCGTCGACACCGGTGGACAGGTCCCAGGAGTGCACCGACCCGGTGACCGGCCCGGTGCCACGCTGCGGGAGGGCCTCCTCGACCGGCCTGTCGGGGCCGCCGGAGAGGATGGGCGGGAGAGCGGGCCCCGGCTGGATCAGGCTCATGAGGAAACCTCCTGACGGCGTGGCGGCTCCCGGGGAGTGCGGTCCACGCTCCCCGGGAGACCGGCGGCTACAGCGACCCGTGGAAGGTGCGGCCCAGCACGTCGAGCTGCTGCTCGCGCGTCAGCCGTACGAAGTTGACCGCGTAACCGCTGACTCGGACGGTGAGCTGCGGGTACTTCTCCGGATGCTCCATCGCGTCCATCAGCGTGTCCCGGTTGAGCACGTTGACGTTCATGTGGAAGCCCTGGGAGGTGACGAAGCCGTCCAGGACTCCCGCGAGGTTGCGGATCCGGTCCTCGGGGGTGCGGCCCAGCGCGTCGGGGGTGATCGTGTTCGTGAGCGATACCCCGTCCTCCGCCTGCTCGTACGGCAGCTTGGCCACCGACAGCGCGCTGGCGACGTAACCGTGGGTGTCACGGCCGTTCATCGGGTTGGCGCCCGGTGAGAACGGCTCGCCCGCCCGGCGGCCGTCGGGGGTGTTGCCGGTCTTCTTCCCGTACACCACGTTCGAGGTGATGGTGAGCACCGACTGGGTGTGCTCGGCGCCCCGGTAGGTGGGGTGCTTGCGCACCTTGCGCATGAACTCCTCGACCAGCCACACCGCGATCGCGTCCGGCCGCTCGTCGTTGTTGCCGTACGCCGGGTACTCGCCCTCGATCCGGAAGTCCACGGCCAGACCCGTCTTGTCCCGCACCGGGGTGACCTTGGCGTACTTGATCGCCGACAGGGAGTCCGCGGCGACCGAGAGCCCGGCGATGCCGCACGCCATGGTGCGCCGGATGGAACGGTCGTGGAGTGCCATCTCCAGCCGCTCATAGGCGTACTTGTCGTGCATGTAGTGGATGACGTTGAGCGCGTGGACGTACGTCTCGGCCAGCCACTCCATCTGCAGGTCGAGCCGGCCCAGCACCTCGTCGTAGTCCAGCGTCTCGCCGGTGACCGCCCCGGTGGCCGGGCCGACCTGGGCGCCGGACAGCTCGTCCCGGCCGCCGTTGATGGCGTACAGCAGTGTCTTGGCGAGGTTGACCCGGGCGCCGAAGAACTGCATCTGCTTGCCGACCTCCATCGCCGAGACACAGCAGGCGATGGCGGTGTCGTCGCCGAAGCGCGGGCGCATCAGTTCGTCCGACTCGTACTGCAGGCTGGAGGTGTCGATCGAGACCTGCGCGCAGAACTCCTTGAAGCCCTGCGGGAGCGCCGGTGACCAGAACACCGTCATGTTCGGCTCGGGCGCGGGACCCAGGTTGTACAGGGTCTGCAGGTAACGGAAGGAGGTCCGGGTGACCAGGGTGCGGCCGTCCGAACCGATCCCGCCGATGGACTCCGTGACCCAGGTCGGGTCGCCGGAGAACAGCTCGTCGTACTCCGGGGTGCGCAGGAACCGCACGATCCGCAGCTTGATGATGAAGTCGTCGACGAGCTCCTGCGCGGCGCTCTCGTCGAGGATCCCGGCCTCGACGTCCCGCTGGAGGAAGGCGTCGATGAACGTGGAGGTGCGGCCGAGCGACATCGCCGCGCCGTTCTGCTCCTTCACCGCCGCGAGGTAGGCGAAGTACAGCCACTGCAGGGCCTCGCGGCCGCTGCTCGCCGGACCCGAGACGTCGTACCCGTAGGAGGCGGCCATCTCCTTCAGCTCGCCGAGCGACCTGATCTGCTCGGAGATCTCCTCGCGCTCGCGGATCACCTCCTCCAGGCGCGAGGCGTCGCGGGGCATGGCGTCCAGGCCGGCCTTCTCCTCCTGTTTGGCCTGGATCAGCCGGTCCACGCCGTACAGCGGGACCCGGCGGTAGTCGCCGATGATGCGGCCCCGGCCGTAGGCGTCGGGCAGACCGGTGACGATGCCGGCCTTCCGCGCGGCCCGGATGTCCGGGGTGTAGGCGTCGAACACCCCGGCGTTGTGGGTCTTGCGGTACTGGCTGAACACCTTCTCCAGCTCGGGCGAGACCGGGTAGCCGTAGGTCTCCAGCGCCCCGGCCACCATCCGCCAGCCGCCGTAGGGCATGATCGCCCGCTTGAGCGGGGCGTCGGTCTGGAGGCCGACGATCAGCTCCCGGTCCTGGTCGATGTAGCCCGGCGGGTGGGCTGTGATGGTGGACGGGACGTCGTACGACACGTCCAGGACGCCCTTGGCGCGCTCCTCGGGGAACAGATCGGTGATCTTCTTCCACACGGCCGTGGTGCGCTCGGTGGGACCGGCCAGGAAGGAGCTGTCACCTTCGTACGGGGTGTAGTTCTGCTGGATGAAGTCCCGTACGTTGATCTCGTCCCGCCACAGACCTCCCCGGAAGCCCTCCCAGGCGCTGCGGACGGGGCGCTGCTGCTGCGTGGTCATCGGTGTACGACTCCTTCTCGGTCGATCGGGGTCTCGTCGTTCCCGCGGGAACTCATACGGGGTTGCCGTAGTAGGCGCGGCGCATCAGTTCCTGCATGTCCTCCAGCATCGGCAGCCTCGGGTTGGCGGGCGCGCACTGGTCCTCGTAGGCGTTCATCGCCTGCTCGGGCAGGGCCTCCAGGAACGCCGCCTCGTCGACCCCGACGTCCTTGAAGGACCGCGGGATGCCGACCTTCTCGCGCAGTTCCTCCAGCGCCTGGGCGAGGGACTCCACACCCTCCTCGGGAGTGCCGGCCGGCAGGCCGAGCATCCGGGCGATCTCCTGGTAGCGCTCGGGGGCGATGTAGTTGTGGTACTTCGGCCAGCTCGTGACCTTCGTGGGCGCCGACCCGTTGTAGCGGACCACGTGCGGCAGCAGCAGCGCGTTGGTGCGGCCGTGGGCCACGTGGAAGGTCGCGCCCAGGGTGTGCGCCATGGCGTGCACCACGCCGAGGAACGCCGAGCCGAAGGCCATGCCGGCGATCGTGCCGGCGTTGTGCATGCGTTCCCGGGCCACGGGGTCGTTCGGCCCGTTCACCACGGCCTTCTCGAGGTTGTCGAAGATCAGCCGGATGCCCTGCAGGGCCAGCCCGTCGGTGAAGTCGTTGGCGTACACCGAGACGTAGGTCTCCAGACAGTGCGTGAGCGCGTCGAAGCCGGAGTCCGCGGTGACGGCCTTGGGCAGGTTGAGCGTGAGTGCCGGGTCGCAGATGGCGACGCTCGGGGTCAGCGCGTAGTCGGCCAGCGGGTACTTCTGCCCGGTGGCGGTGTCGGTGATGACGGCGAACGGGGTGACCTCGCTGCCGGTGCCCGAGGTGGTCGGGATGCACACCAGCTTGGCCTTCTCCCCCAGGTCGGGGAAGGTGAAGGCGCGCTTGCGGATGTCGAAGAACTTCTCCTTCAGATCGGCGAACTCCAGCTCCGGGTGCTCGTACATCAGCCACATCACCTTGGCGGCGTCCATCGGCGAGCCGCCGCCGAGCGCGATGATGGTGTCCGGCTCGAAGTGGCGCATCATCTCGGCGCCCTTCTGCACGGTGTCCAGGCTCGGGTTGGGCTCGACGTTGTCGATCACCCGGATCTCGGGGATCTCGTCGCGGCGGCTCAGGATGTTGCGGATCCGCTCCAGGTGCCCGATCTCCACCATCGTCTTGTCGGTGACGACGACGAACTTGCGGGAGCCGCGCACGTCGGCCAGGTACTTGATGGAATCACGCTCGAAGTAGATCTTCGGCGGTATCTTGAACCACTGCATGTTGTTGTTCCGCCGCCCGATCCGCTTGATGTTGATCAGATTGAGCGCGGTGACGTTGCCGGAGACCGAGTTGCCGCCGTACGAGCCGCAGCCCAGCGTCAGGGACGGCATGAACGCGTTGTAGACGTCACCGATCCCGCCCTGCGAGGTGGGCGCGTTCCAGATCACCCGGCAGGCCTTGACGGCGTGCCCGAACTCCTCGGCGAAGGCCGGGTCCTCGGTGTGCACGGCGGCGGAGTGGCCCAGACCGTTGAACTCCACCATCTGCGTGGCCAGCCGCACGCCCTCTGTCCTGCCGTCCACCGTCAGCACGGCCAGCACGGGGCACAGCTTCTCGCGGGTCAGCGGCTCCTCGACCCCGACCTCGCCGGCCTCGACCAGGATCACCGAGGTCTCCTTGGGCACCTCGAAGCCGGCGCCCTTGGCGATGGCCACGGCGGTCTGCCCGACGATGTCGGCGTTCAACTGGGCGCCCGCGCAGTTGCGCCCGCCCTGCTGTTCGGCGCCGACACCGAACAGGTACGACTCCAGCAGGGCCTTCTCGTGCTCGTTGACCATGTACGCCTTGAGCTTGCGGAACTCCGCGATCGCCTCGTCACGGATCTCCCGGTCGAGGATCACGGCCTGTTCCGAGGCGCACACCATGCCGCAGTCGAACGTCTTGGACAGGACCACGTCGTTGACCGCACGCCGTATCTGGGCGCTCTTCTCGATGTAGGCGGGCACGTTGCCGGCCCCGACGCCCAGCGCGGGCTTGCCGCAGCTGTAGGCGGCCCGGACCATCGCGTTGCCGCCCGTGGCCAGGATCGACGCCACTCCGGGGTGGTTCATCAGCGCGCTGGTGGCCTCCTTGGAAGGCCGGTCGATCCACTGCACGCAGTGGGCCGGGGCGCCCGCCTTCACGGCCGCGTCCCGGACGATCCGGGCGGCCTCGGCGGAGCAGCTCTGCGCGGCCGGGTGGAAGCCGAAGATGATCGGGTTGCGGGTCTTCAGCGCCATCAGGGACTTGAAGATGGTGGTGGACGTGGGGTTGGTGACCGGGGTGACGCCCGCGACCACTCCGACGGGTTCGGCTATCTCCACGATCCCGTCGATGTCGTCGCGGCGGATCACGCCGACGGTCTTCACGCCCTTCATCGAGTGGGTGATGTTCTCGCAGGCGAAGATGTTCTTGACGGCCTTGTCCTCGAAGACACCGCGCTTGGTCTCCTCGACCGCCATCTTGGCGAGCCGGGTGTGCTCGGCCAGCGCGGCCAGACTGGCCTTCTTCACTATGTAGTCGATCTGCTCCTGGGTGTAAGCGGCGTACTCGCCCAATGCCTCCAGACCCCGGGTCACCAGCACGTCCACGTTCTGCTCGACCCCGTCCGACTGGGGGCGGGAGGCGGGTGCGGCGGCTGTGCCGGTGTCGGAGGTCTGCTGGCCGTCCTTCTTTCGGCTGGTCATCGGACTCACCCTTCGGTCGCGGTGTACCGAAACAGCCAGGCTGCAGCGGCTCCGGATTACCTCCAGCCTGGCACCGCGCGTCCGATCGTGCAGCCGGGCGGGCGGCCGCTCCCGGCCGTGCGCCGGACGTGACGGACGGTGTCGGCGCGCGGACCTGCGCGTGTGCGGCGGGGAGTCGGCGACGCGGGCGGGCGATCAAGGGCGAGGGGCGGGGAGTCGGCGGCCGGGGGTGGGGAGTCGGAGGGGCGGGGCGGGGAGTTGGGGCGAGGCGGGGGAGCCGGGGATGCGGGGCGGGGGAGCCGGGGAGCGCCCGTTTCGATCAAGGTCCCCAACTCCGCCCGGTGGTGCTTGCGGTGGCGGCGGGCGGCGCGGCAGGGTGCGGGGTGTGCCTACTCTGCTGATCGTGCATCACACGCCCTCGCCCAACTGCCAGGCCATGTTCGAAGCCGTGCTCTCCGGAGCGACGGCGCCGGAGATCGAGGGCGTCAGGGTGGTGAGACGGGCGGCACTGGAGGCGACCGCCTCGGACGTGCTGGCCGCAGACGGCTACGTGCTCGGCACCCCGGCCAACCTCGGCTACATGTCGGGCGCGCTGAAGCATTTCTTCGACCAGGTCTACTACCCGTGCCTGGACACGACGGCCGCGCGCCCCTTCGGCTACTACGTGCACGGCGGGAGTGACGTCACGGGGGCGGTGCGCGGCATCGAGTCCGTGACGACGGGCCTCGGCTGGCGCCGTGCCGCCGAGGCGGTGCGGGTGACCGGTGAGCCGGGCAAGGCCGACATCGAGGCGTGCTGGGAGCTCGGCGCGACCCTGGCGGCCCAACTGATGGAATGATCCGGCCCGTTGAGGCCGAACGGGACGGGGCGCCGTTACCGGGCGCCGGAGCCGGCCGGGCTGAAGACGCGGGCCAGGTGCGCCGTCAGCTCCGCCGCCGTCGGCGGCGAGAGACGGGCGCCGACGTATCCGTCCGGGCGGACCAGGAACGCGGTCGTGGCCCCGGAGCCGGTGACACCGTAGAGCCGGGCGAACTCCCCGAGCGTGTCGACGTACGCCGGCGGGCCGGAGGTGTCCGCGACGGTCCCGGCGGGCCGGATCACATGGGTGCAGACCCGCCCGCCGGAGAACTCCTCGGCCGCCTCGGCGAGTTCTCCGGCCGTCCCGCCGTCCCCGTACACCAGCAGGACGTGCCCGCGATCGCGCAGGAGGTCGTACAGGCGCAGCGGGAAGGCGGCGATGCGTGCCGTGAGGCCGGTGCAGTCGGGTGCCCGGTCGCCCGGGCGGGGGCCGGGGCCCTCAGGGGCCACGCCCACGATCGGGCTGCCGCGGTAGCCGACGAGGAGCTGTGCCTCGCGCAGCAGCACGGTCCCCGGGTCGGCAGGGTCGGCCTGGACGCCCCGGGCCGCGTGCCGGACCGTGCGTTCGACGACCTCCTCCCCGACGGGCCGCCGCTCGGCGTCGTAACTCGCCGCCAGGTCCGGGTTCGCGCCGCCCTCGACGGCCAGGGCGAGTTTCCAGGCCAGGTTCCAGGCGTCCTGGATCCCCGTGTTCATGCCCTGGGCGCCGGTCGGGGGGTGGATGTGCGCCGCGTCGCCCGCGACGAAGACACGGCCGTCGCCGTAGCGGTCGACGATCCGGTGGCTGATGCGGAAGACCGAGGACCAGCGCAGGCGGGAGGCGGTCGTGGGCCGGGGGGACAGCCGGTCCAGCACGGCCTGGATGTCGGAGAGCGCGGGCCCGTGTCCCCCGTCCAGGCCGTGCACGACGCCGTCGGCCGGGCCGGCCGGTCCGTCGTTCCGCCGCGCGGCGGAGAGCTCGGGCGGGACCCTCATCGACATCCGGTACCGGCCCCGGCCGGGCAGCGGGATGCACACCAGGATGTCGTCCGCCCCACCGTCGCCGTCGCGGTGCACGGACCGGACGCCGTAGCCCGGCGGCAGGTCCCAGTCCACCTCCACGTCGCCGAGCATGTACTCCTCGGGGAACGCGCTCCCCTCGAAGGTGAGCCCCAGCTTCTTGCGCACGGTGCTGTGCGCGCCGTCGCAGCCCACCAGATAGCGCGCCCTGACCTCTTCCTCGGCGCCGGACACGGACCGCAGGGCGACCGTCACCCCCTCGGCGTCCTGGGTGAAGGAGACCAGCTCCGTTCCCCTTTCCACCCCGGTACCGAACCGTGCGAGACACCCGTCGAGGATGCGCTCGGTCTCGTACTGCGGCAGGGCCGCGAAGCCGTACGGAACCTCGGGTGGCAGGACGAGGTCGATCCGGGCCTGTTCGGCGCCGTCGACGTAGGACAGCTGCCCGTACATCGGTACCGCGGCCTCCAGGACCGTGCGCGTCAGGCCCATGTGGTCCCAGATCTCCAGCGTGCGCGGCTGGATGCCCACCGCCTTCGCGTACGGGAGCCGCGCCGGGAGCGGGTCGACGACACGGCAGCGGACCCCGCGCCTGCGCAGCTCCGCGGCCGCGGTGAGGCCCACCGGGCCCGCACCCGCCACCACGACGTCGGTTCCGAAGGTGTGGGGCACGGGAGCCTCCCTGGACGAGCCCCCTGGGTCGAGTCGATCTCCCTCCATCGTGGCCCGGGTGCGGCCGCCCTCGCTACTTGTGCACGTACGGTCACTCGTGCGCCCACGGCTGCGCGGGAGGCGGTGGTCCGTCGGCGGGAAGCCGGGGACGGCCGTCCCCGGAGCGGTGGGGGAGGCGGAGGTGGTGTGCGGGAGCGCGTTCGACGACCAGGAAGGCGGCGTCGTCCCCGGGCTGGTCACCGATGTGCCGGACGAGGTCGTCGTGGATCTGGCGCAGCAGGTCGTCGGGGCTGGAGGCGGTGAAGCCGGTGACCCGGTCGGACAGGGGGTAGAAGGCGCCCTCCGGGGAGCGGGCCTCGATCACGCCGTCGGTGTACAGCAGCAGGAAGTCGCCGGGCTCGAAGGCGAACGTATCGGTGTGGTGGCTGGAGGCGGGCAGCTCGCACATGCCCAGCGGGGGTACGGGGTGCTGTGCGTGCAGGACGTCGATCTTGCCGTCACGCAGGAGCAGGGGCGGCGGATGGCCGCAGTTGATCATGTCGACCCGTGTGCCGTCGTCGGGGATGTCGAGGACGAGTGCCGTGACGAAGTGCTCGCCCGGGTCGTGCTCGGTGTCGGCCACCTCGTCCAGGTCCCGGCACACGCTCACCTCGAGGGCCGCCGTCAGTTCGGGCAGCGTGGCGTACCGGTGGGCGCCCTCGCGGAAGGCGCCCAGCACCACCGAGGCCTCGCCGATGGCGGCCAGTCCCTTGCCCCGGACGTCCCCGATGATGACGCGGGTGGACGCGCCGGCGGCCCGGGCGACCGCGAACAGGTCGCCGCCGATCTGCGTGTCGTCCTCGGCGGCCAGATACAGCCAGGCCACGCGCAGCGGACCGATCCGGCGCGGTGGAGGCCGCAGCAGCACGCGCTGCGCGATCTCGGCGACCGAGCGCGCCCGCACCAGCTCCCGGGCGCGCCGCTCCCTCAGATGACACACGAACACGACCAGGGCGGAGAGCACCACGAGGGCGATGAGCTGCGCGATGTGATTGGTGGTGCCGAGTCCGCCGTGCAGGACGGCGATGACCACCTGGGCGGCGATGGCCAGGACGCCGACCAGGGCCGTCAGCACGGGGCCCGCCAGCGAGGCCGTGAGGGTCGGCGCGATGACCAGCAGGGGGCCGAGGTGGACGTCGGTGGGGGAGTGGACGTCCACCACGGTGATCACGACGATCAGCGCGAGCGGGACCGCCACCAGACCGCGACCCGACGGTTGTGCGACGAGACGGTCCACTGACATGCGCCGGATACCCACGTGCCCCATTTTGTACCTGTTTCTGTGGCTGCGGGGTTCCGTACGGTGTCCGGCGTCGGCGAGTCCGACGCGAGTGTCGGTCGCCGGGGCGACCCCTTGGGGCGGCCTCGGGCGGGGCCGTCAGCGCGCGATGCCGGGTCCGTGCGGGACCGGCGTCAGTTCCACAGCGGGTAGCTGACCTTCTGCGCGTATCCGTCGGGGTGGTCGTGGGTGTAGACCAGCGTCATCCGCGTGTAGTGCTGCAGTTGCGGCTTCTTCTTCCACGGCTGGGGGTGGTCCAGCCGCACGACGACCGGGTACGAGTGGAATTTGCCCGCCGCGCAGTACGGCTTGCAGTCGTTCACCATGTTCACGCCGCGGGCGACCGCGGACTTCTGGTTCCAGTGCGACCAGTGGAGCGAGACGAGGCGGCTGTTGCCGTCGCCGCAGGCCAGGACGAACTCGGCGGGGCGCACGTCCGGGTGCCAGAAGCAGTCCACCAGTACGGGGGGCGCCTGCCGCGGCCGTGCGGCGTGCGGGGCCGCGGGCGCGGCGGAAGCGGTACCCATCACCGCTGCGAGCGACGCGGCCGCGCCGACGGTGAACGCGGTCCGGATCGAGTTTGTGCGCATATCAGCTCCGTGCGGGACGCTCTGTCGTGTGGCCGCCGGCGGGCCGGCTCTGCCCCGACGCTACGGTCTCGATGTGTGATGTACCACTCATACGGATTAACGATGCCATTTCGTGAGAAGAGGCTGACATCGGTACACCGGGTGACGCATCGGAACACGCCGTGCCGCCGCTCACCGCCGCCGTGGAGCCCGCCGGCGCCGTGGAACCCGTAGCCCTCGTAGAGTTCGTCCGTGACGGATGAACCCGCCTCGCGGCGCGGACGCAGGCCGGGAGGCCCGGACACCCGGGCCGCGATCCTGGACGTGGCCAGGCGCCGCTTCCTGGAGGACGGCTATCACACGGTGACCCTCCGGTCCGTCGCCGGTGAGGCCGGGGTCGATCTCGCTCTGATCAGCTACTACTTCGGCTCCAAGAAGGGCCTGTTCGGCGCCGCCCTGGCGCTGGGCGCGAACCCGGCCGAACTCCTCGCGCGGGTCGTGGAGGAAGGGGACCTCACCACCGTCCCCGAACGGGTCGTCCGCCAGGTCGTCGCCGTCTGGGACGATCCCGTGACGGGCCCGCCCCTGATCGCGATGCTGAAGACCGCGATCGAGGACGACTCCTTCGGCGCCCTGGTGAAGGAGGCGGTCGAGCGCGAGATCGTCGACCGGATCGCGGGCCTGGTGCCGGGCCGGGACGCCCGGCAGCGCGCCGCCGCGTTCACCACCGTGGTCGCGGGGCTGATCACCACCCGCTATCTGCTGCGCCTGGAGCCGGTCGTCTCCATGACGGCGGACGAACTGGTCCGTTTCGTGAGCCCGCAACTGCGGCAGGCCCTGCGCGGCCCCGGCCACCCCGCGGGGCGGGCACGGCGACCGGCACCGCGCCCCTGATCCGCCACCGTCGCGTTCCGGCTCCGTCGTCAGAGGTACGAGGGCTGCTCCCGCGCGCCGGCGGTGTCCGGCACCCCGGGTTCCTCGGCGGACCCCTCCGGCCGCGGGGCGGAGCGCAGCAGGACCGCGACGGCGACGGTGGCGAGCACGGCGGTCCCGGTGGCGCCGAGGAGCGCCAGGTGCATGCCGTCGACGAAGGCGGTCGTCGCCCGGTCCGAGACCGGGCCGCCGATGGCGTGGGCGGCGGCCGGTGAGGAGCGTACGGTGTCCGCGACCTGCCGCGGCACACCGGTCAGGTCCAGGTGGTCGCGGTAGGCGGCGCCGAGCAGGCTGCCGAGGACGGCGATCCCCAGGGCGCCGCCGAGCTCGCGCGCCAGGTCGTTCACGGCCGAGCCGACGTTCTGCAGCGAGCGCGGCAGGGCGTCCGTGATGGAGGTCGTGGCCGGTGTCATGGCCAGGCCCATTCCCGCGCCCAGCGGTACGAGTCCGGTGGCGACGAGCCAGTACGGGCTGGACGCGTCGACCCGGGAGAGGATCCCCATGCCCGTCGCGACACCGGCGAGACCGGCCACCCAGGGGCCCCGGAACCCGAACCGGCCGGCCAGCACCGGGGCGGCGCGGGAGACCGGCACCATGGTCACGGCCATGGGCAGCATGGCGGTCGCCGCCATCAGGGCGCTGTAGCCCCGCACCAGCTGCAGGTACTGCATCATCACGAAGACGAACCCGAAGAACACGAAGAACTGGAGCATGATCGACAGCGAGCCCGCGGCGAAGTGGCGGTCGCGGAACAGCCGGGGGTCGAGCAGCGGGTTCTCACGGCGCAGCTCGAAGAGGACGAATCCCGTCAGCACGGCCAGTCCCAGCCCGGTCCCGGCGAGCGTGACCGGGTCGGTCCACCCGCGGGCCGGCGCCTCGATGACCGAGTAGACCAGCGTGACCAGGCCCGCCACGGCGAGGAGGGCACCGCCGACGTCGAGCCGCGGCTGCCGCGGTTCCGCGGACTCGGGCACGAACAGCAGCGTTCCGACGAGGGCGACCAGGGCCAGGGCGACGTTCAGCAGGAACACCGAGCGCCATGACCAGCCTTCCAGCAGGGCCCCGGAGGCGAACAGGCCCACCAGGGCACTGGCTCCGGCGACCGCGGCCCAGACGCTCACCGCCCTGGCCCGCTGGGCACGCGGGAACGTGCTGGTGATGGTCGACAGCGTGGCCGGCATGACCAGCGCCGCACCGACACCGAGGACGCCCCTCAGCGCGATGAGCGCCGACGGCTCGGTCGTCAGCGCGGCGGCGGCGGACCCGGCACCGAAGACGGCCAGTCCCGCGAGCAGGGCCCGCCTGCGGCCGAAACGGTCGCCCAGGGCGCCGGCCGGCAGCAGCAGCGACGCGAAGACCAGGCCGTAGGAGTCGATGATCCAGGACAACTGCGTCTGCGTGGCGTGCGTTCCACGGGCGACATCGGGCAGCGCCACATTGAGCGAGGCCATGGCGGCGACCACCGTGCCGAGGGCGACACAGGTGACCACCAGGACCAGGTCGTGCCGTACGGCCGGTGCGGAACCGGCGGCGGGAATGCGGGTGGAGGGCATGGGCTCCGTCCTTCGTCCGAGCGGTCCGGGGGTTCCCGGCGCCTGGACCCAGAGTCGGGAGTCCGCCATGCGATTTCCACGTTGATGAATTAGGGGCGCGGCCCCTCGGCCGGCACCGAGGGGCCGCGTACGGGCGCGGTCCATCGGCGCCGAGCCGGACGAAAGCGCCGTTCAGCGGGCCGGACGGCCCGGGGCGGCGGTCCACCGGGGACGAGTGCGCCGACGCCCCCGTCCCCGGACCGGCACGACGGGCCCGTGCCTGTTGAATTTCCCGTCCCCCGTCGTCGAGGCCCCAGGGAGCACGCGTCGGTCCCCGTCCTTCCGTCGAGGGGCGAACTCCCTTGGAGGAGGCCGAACTTCCGGGGCGGGGGTCGGAGGGGGAGTCCCTAGCGTTCCGCGGGGCGTGCCAGGAGGCCGGTCACCTGGCGGCCGACGAGCTCCCACGCCGGGGCCGGAAGGCGGCCGAGGGAACCGTTCCGCAGCGTGCGCAGGACGTCTTCGGCGTCGCCGCCGGACAGGGCGCTCCCGCTGAACACCTCGTCCTCGGAGCGCACCGCGACGCGGAGCAGGGTCCCCTCGGCGGCGGAGTGCAGGGCGGCGGCGACGACGAGGGGCGACGGCCCGCCCGGCTCGGCCGCGGCCTTGACGTAGTTGCTGGTGAGCGGTGTGCGCCAGCGCAGGCTCAGGAGCAGATGACGCTTGGCGAGCACCTCGGCCAGATCCGTCTCGGTGACGCCTTCCGGCTCCAGGATCACCGCCCTGGCGTCCAGGACGAGGGCCGCGGGCAGCAGACAGCGCAGCGTGCTGCCGACGATGTTGCCGCCCACCGTGGCCGTCCGGCGCACCGCGCCGGTCCCCACGGTGGAGGCCGCCAGGCGCAGCACCTCCGGCACGCGGTCGTCTATGCGGTTCAGCACGACGGCCGCGCCCAGGGCCTCGCGCTCGATCGTGTTGGCCTCCGGGAGGTCGCGCAGCGACATGGCGTGATCGGGGAACCCGTCCCGCTGCCATGTGGCCCATATCAGTGTGGCGCCACCTATGGGCACCGCCCCTTCGGCCATGTACTCCTGTGCTTCGGACACGGATGTGGGCAGACGCAACAGCACGACAGCCGACCTGCTTTCCTGGTGACTTGGCGGCGGGGTACTAGGTGTCTTGGCGAACGGACCGTCGACAGGCGCATTTTCGCCGTGCGGACAGGGGCGCGTACAGGGCACACTCCCTCGACCGGTGCGCCCCGCGGTGCGATCGAGTCCACGTCGGGGGACTTCGCGGGGGCGGGGCCGCGCAGGTCGTCCGCACTCCTCGGGCGGCCGATGGCGCCCGTCACTTTCCTTTCCCGCGCCGCGAGTTGCTTCGTACCGCTGTGAACTACCCTGGTGGGAGCCGGAATAGGCCATCCATCGACCACTGTTTTGGATCATGGTGGTCCGTCCGCCGGAGCGGCCGGTCGTCCGGGAACCGGTCGGGGCGTCCTCGACGGGCCCCTGTGCGAGGGCGTGCCCCCCCGCGCGGGAGCGGGGTGCGGCCCCGGCCGCCGGGGGGCGGCTCCCCCGGACGGCGGGCGGCCGCCGCGGTGGCCGGTTCCGGACGGCACCCACGGTGTCCCGAGGACCACCACTGGACTCCGTGACACGGGCGGGCGCTTCGACCGGGTGCGGACCCCGGCACGGCCCGAAGGGGCGGACCGGCGTACGGACACCCGGGACGGCGTCTGCCCCATCGGGCAACGGCGGCTGCACTCCCGGGGACGGCCGCGCGCCTGTACCCGGCGCACGCGCTGAGGCAGTGTCAGGGTGAGAGAGGTCTGCCGCCAGCCGTCCCGGGGAGTGAGAATGCCCGATCACGTACACGACCACGACCATGACGACCACGACCACCGGCAAGCCGGCCACGGGCAGTCCCGGACCGATGAATCGAGGCTGTTCAAGGCGGCGGCCGCGGGCCGCCCCGACGTCCTGGGCCCGTCCGGCATGGGCACGCTCCAGCGGGCCGTGGGCAACGGCGCGGTGGGCGCCATGCTGCAGCGGGAGCAGGACGAGGAGACCCCCTCGGCCCGGCGCTCGCCCGTGCACGACGTCGTCGAATCCGGCTCCGGGCAGTCCCTCGGTGCCGATGTCCGCTCCGACATGGAGGCGAGGCTCGGGGCGGACTTCTCCGACGTACGGGTGCACACGGGCGACGCGGCGCACGAGTCCGCGAAGTCCGTCGGAGCGCATGCCTACACCGTCGGCAGCAACGTCGTCTTCCAGCGGGACGCCTACGATCCCTCGTCCCACGCCGGGCGCACGACGCTCGCCCATGAACTGACCCATGTGATCCAGCAGCGCAGCGGCCCGGTCGACGGGGCCGAGGCACCCGGCGGGATCCGGGTCAGCGATCCCTCGGACCGGTACGAGCGGGAGGCCAGCGCGAACGCCGAACGCGTCATGTCCGCCCCGGCCCCGGCCGCACACGCCCCGGAGGGGGCGACGGCCGTCGCCGGGCCGTCCGCGGCGGTCCAGCGGGAGTCCGAGCAGGAGGACGAGCAACCCGCCGACGTACAGGGGCTGTTCGTGCAACGGGCCGAGGAGGAGCAGCAGGACGAGCCGGGTGACGAGTGACCGGAACGGCCCCGGCCCGGGGCCCGGCGCACCCGCGCCGGGCCCGGGGCCGTTCCGGACCGCCGTCCCAGGTGGTCCGGCCCCGCTCGTCGGGATGCCGGACCGGCCGGTGGTCCCGGCCGGTCCGGTCGGCTCAGGCCGCGGAGGGGGAGGCGCTGGGCACCGACCGCAGCGTCCCGCCGACCAGCACCGACTCCTCGCACTGGGCCGGTTTCGGGCCGCCCACCGGCTGTCCCACCTTGGTGCAGGTCACCGTCATGGTGATCCGTCCCCCGGCGGGCACCGCGATCGGGGTGACGAAGTGGTAGTCCTGGTCACGGAAGTTCTGAAGGGCGAGCCGCAGCAGGGTCCGGTCCTCGGAGGCGATGACGACGGTGCCGGAGTCGCCCTGCGGGTTCTGCACCACGAGGTCCGTCAGGTCCAGCACCTGCTCCTTCGGGACACGGAACACCGTGCCGGCCGTGGGATCGCCGCCCGCCGAGTCCTTGACCTCGACCTGAGCGCTGCGCGTGTCCCCCGCGGTCACGCCGCCACCTCCTCCCGTACCTCCGCCGCCCGTTCCGCCCGTGCCCCCGCCGGTGCTTCCGGCCGTCGATCCGGCCTCGGCGCCGGGGCTCGGTGAACCACCGCCTGCCCCGTCCTGTCCCTTTCCGTCTCCACCGGCGCCCGCCGACGCGCCGGACGAGCCCCCGCCGCCCGAGGCGCCGGACGCACCGGGACTCGGTGACAGCGCGGCCTCCACCTGCTTCTTGGACTCCTCCCGCGCCGCCGACATCACCACCGGACGCAGCATGGCGAACCACAGGACGGCCAGGGCCACCGCCGCGGCCGCCGCCACCATCAGGGCGCGCGGCAGCCAGCGCGGCAGTATCGCGTTCTGCTGGTAGGTGCCGTCCAGGGACACCGCCTCGTGCGGGAGGTCGCCCGCGGGCGTCACCACCACCTGGAAGGGATGCACGACGGGGGTGCCGCGCCACAGCCGTCGTGCCGGACGCAGGGTGAGCCGCGACAGCTCGGCCGCGCCCGGCAGCAGCTCGACGGTCTCCCGGGAGAGGCCCAGCCGCACCCGGGAGCTGTCCCCCTGGGCCGCCAGCTGCACGGTGATCGGGGTGTTGCCGTGGTTGTCGATGGCCACGTCCGTACGGCCGCGCCAGGCGCCGTCGAACCCGCGGGGCACCAGCTCCCCGGTGATCGAGGCGAACGGCAGTACCGTGACGACGCCCTCGGGGACCACCGCGGTGTCGGGGGCGCTGGTGGGCACCACCCGTACCCCGAACGGGATTTCCCCGGCCGGTACCTCCGAGCTCCGGGGCGGGCTCAGCGCGAGGACCGCGGTGCCGGTGCTGTCCGGGAACAGCGAAAGGCTCGTCGGCTCGACGGTCGCCCAGGCTGCTGCCGGGCCCACGACCTCGAAGCGGTACTCCTCCACCGTGCTGCCGGAGTTGCGTATCTGGAGGGGCACTTCCGTCCGCCCACCAGGCTCGGCCGTCACAGCGGTCGTGTCCAGGCTCGCCGCAGTTGTCATGAGCGGCACGGTAAGGCCGGTGACGGCGGCCTACACGGGCCGCTCAGGAAGACTTTCGGGAAGCTGATGTGCCCATTGATGCCTTGTTGACTTTGTGTGGAGTCGCCTGCCGCATACTGCTCGACGCGCCGCGATGCGCTCGACCTGGGGGGAGACCGTTGTGGACCGGATAGTTGTGTGCCTGCGCGCGGATGACCCGATCTCCAGAGCGGGGGTCGCCTCACAGCTGCGGCCCCGGCCGGAGATCCGGCTGCAGGAAGAGGGGGAGGAGACGGCCGCCGCCGTGGTGGTGGTCGTCGTGGAGACCATAGACGAGGAGTCGCTGCGGATCCTCCGGCACATCCGGCGGACGACGGCGGCACGGATGGCGCTGATCGCCACCCGCATCGACGACCAGCAGCTGGTCGGTGCCGCCGAGTGCGGAGTGGCGGGCATCCTGCGCCGGTCCGAGGCGACGCCGGAGCGGCTGGTGCAGGTGATCAACGCGGTGGCCAGGGGAGAGGGGAGCGTTCCCGCCGATCTGCTGGGCCGTCTGCTGGAGCAGGTCGGCCAGTTGCAGAGCCAGGTCCTGGCGCCGCGCGGCCTGAACTTCAGCGGACTCACCGACCGGGAGATCGAGGTCGTCCGGCTCGTCGCCGAGGGGTACGACACCGGGGACATCGCCTCGAAACTCGCGTACTCCGAACGCACCATCAAGAACATCCTGCACGAGCTCGTCACCCGGCTGCACCTGCGCAACCGCTCGCACGTCGTCGCCTACGCGCTCCGGCAGGGGCTGATCTGAAGGAGCCGGCCCGCTGATCCGGAGGGGCGGCCCGCCGATCCGGAGGGGGCGGCCCGCCGGGTCTTCCGACGGACCGGCGCGGCGTCGCGGCGGGAGGGCCCCGGGGGAGGGGCGGATTGCCCGGAGGGGCAGAGCGCGCTTCCCCGGGGGGTGTCCCGAGCGCCGCTCCGCCGGAGGGCGGTGCCGGGGACGGTGGGGCGGACGCCGATCTGGGAGGGGATGTCGTGCGGTTGTTCCGTCTGCGGGCGGGCCTGATGGCCGTGGTACTCGGGCTCGGCGCGGTGGGAGCCGGCATCACCGACCCGGCGCCGCGGGTCCCGACGACGGCTCCGTCCCTCTCGCCCTCGCCGTCCTCCTCGGCCTCGCCGTCCGTGTCTTCCGCGGTGTCCCCGGCGCCCCCGGTCACACCGTCGCTGGTGGAACGGCCGCTGGACCCCGGTGCCTCGATCACCGTGGACAAGCAGGTGCGGACCCCGGCGGTGCCGCCCAAGCCGGATGTCGTGCTGCTGGTGGACACCACCGGGAGCATGGGCGGTGCCATCGGCAATGTGAAGGAAAACCTGTCCTCGATCGTCGACCAGGTCCGCGCCGTGCAGCCCGACTCCCGGTTCGCCGTCGCCGGCTACGGCGACCAGGCCGACAGCGCTCGGCTCTTCGCCCTGCACCAGGCGTTCACCACCGATCGTGACGCCATCCAGCACGGGGTGGACGCCCTGGTCGCCGGAGGCGGCGGCGACACCCCGGAGGACTGGGGGAACGCCCTCCACGAGGTGGCGACCGGCGTCGGCGGCCGGAACACGTTCCGGGACGGCGCCAGCCCCATCGTGGTGCTGGTCGGAGACGCCCCCACCCACGACCCCAGCAACGGGCACAGGTTCACCGACGTCGTCGGGGAGCTCCAGGACCGTGGTGTGAAGGTGCTCGCCGTCTCCGTGAGCGGCAACGGACTCGACAGCCAGAACGGCCAGGCCACCCTCGTCACCCGCGCCACCGGCGGTACGTACCGCCAGGGCATCAACGCGAACGACGTGTCGGAGGCCATCGTCCAGGGCCTGACGAACCTCCTCGTCTCCGTCGGCCACCAGCTCGTCGACTGCGACCGCTGGCTGAGCGTCTCCCTGTCTCCGGCGAACGTCCAGGTGACCAGCGGTCAGACCGCCTCCTTCAGCGAGCGGATCACGGTGTCACCGGACGCGCCGCAGGGCACCACGCTGTCCTGCACGGTCCAGTTCTCCCTCGGCCCGGCGGCCGATCCGGACTTCCGGGAGGAGATCCGCATCACCGTCAACGACGTGACCGCTCCCTCGGTGACCGTCGACGACCGTACGGTGGAGGCCACCGGCCCGGACGGCGCGCTCGTCGACTATCCGGTCACCGCGTACGACAACGTCGACGGCGACGTACCGGTGAGGTGCGAGCCGCCCCCCGGGACGCGCTTCCCCATCGGGAAGACCACCGTCACCTGCACGGCGACCGACAGGGCGGGCAACACCGGCCGCGACACGGCCGTGATCACGGTGACCGACACGACCGGCCCCGTCGTCACCGTCGAGGACCGCACCGCACAGGCGACCGGCCCTGACGGAGCGGTCGTGGAGTACCCCGCGTCGGCGGAGGACAAGGTCGACGGGAGGGTGCCGGTCACCTGCGTCCCGCCGTCGGGCTCGGTGTTCCCGCTCGGGGAGACCAAGGTGACCTGCACGGCGACGGACTCCCACGGGAACACCGGTACGGGCGGTGCCGTCGTCACCGTCGTCGACACGACCGCGCCCATCGTGACCGTCGACGACCGGACCGCGGAGGCGACCGGCCCTGACGGAGCGGTCGTGGAGTACCCCGCGTCGGCGGAGGACAAGGTCGACGGGAGCGTTCCGGTCACCTGCGTCCCGCCGTCGGGCTCGGTGTTCCCGCTCGGCCCGACCACGGTGACCTGCACGGCGACCGACAAGGCGGGCAACACCGGCACCGACACCGCCGTGATCACGGTGGTCGACACGACCGCGCCCGTGGTCACCGTGGAGGACCGCACCGAGCCGGCCACCGGACCCGACGGCGCCGTGATCGAGTACACCGCCACGGCCCGGGACCTCGTCGACGGAGCCGTGTCCGTCACCTGCACGCCCCCGTCCGGCTACACCTTCCCGGTCGGGAGGACCACGGTCACCTGCACGGCGACCGACAAGGCGGGCAACACCGGCACCGACACCGCCGTCTTCACCGTCGTCGACGACGGCGAGCCCGTCGTCCGGGTGGACGACCGGACCGTGCGGACCATCAACCCGAACGGTGCCCCCGTCCGCTACACCTCCACCGCCCAGGACCTCGTCGACGGCACCCTTCCCACCAAGTGCACCCCGCCCTCCGGTTCCACCTTCCCGATCGGGAGGACCACGGTCACCTGCACGGCGACCGACAAGGCGGGCAACACCGGCACCGACACCGCCGTCGTGACCGTCACCCTGCTGCTGCCCGGCCCCGTCCCGCCCGCCGCCGACCTCGCCGTGACCGCCGCCGTCGACCCGCAGCCCGCCTTCACCGGCGGCACCGTCACGACGACGTTCACCCTCACCAACGCCGGACCGGACAACGCGGCGGACGTCGTCCTGACCTCCGCACCCCCCGGGACCGCCACCGTGGTGGGTCCCCAGGACCGCTGCACCACCGCCGACCCCTGCACCCTGAAGGCCGGCGGCCGGATCGAGGTCACCACCCGGCTGTCGTACGACAAGGCCACCAGCGGCACCCTGACGGCCCGGGTCGCCGGCACACCGACCGACCCGGCCCCCGCCAACAACACCGACACGGTCCGGCTCCGCGTCCTGCAGCCCGTGCTGACCGTCGAACCCCTCGTGGCCCGGCTCGGCGACGTCGTCCTCGCCGAGGGCCGCGACTTCCCGGCCGGGACCGTCGTGGGACTGAAGTGGAGCGCGGGCATCACCGCCGCGACGGTTCCGGTGCGGGTGGACGCCGACGGGACGTTCCGCACCCAGGTCCTCGTCCTGCGCAAGGACCGGACCGGATCACGGCTGCTGCGCGCGACGGGGCCCGGGTACGACCCGGTCAGCACGGAGAAGGTCCTCGTCGTGCCCCGCAGCCTCCAGCCCCCCGACTTCAGCGGCCGCGGATGACCACGACGGAGGTGGAACCGTGATCCACGAGGTGGACGACGCACTGCGCGCCCTCGTCCGCAACGACGCCCTGGGCGGCACACAGGTCAGCGTCGTGTTCGACGCGCCCACCCGCGAGTGGGCGGCCAAGGTCAACGCGCCCACCGTCAACCTGTACCTCTACGACATCCGGGAGGACATGCGCCGCCGCTCCCGCGGCCTGTCCAACGAGTACGACGAGCGCGGCACCGTCGTAGCCCGGCACCGCCCGCCCCGGTACTTCAAGCTGTCCTACCTGATCACCGCCTGGACCCGGCGCCCCGAGGACGAACACCGCCTGCTGTCGTCCCTCCTGCTGTGCCTGCTGGGCAGCGACGCCATGCCCACCGAGCACCTGACCGGCTCACTGGCCGCGCTTCCGCTGCCGGTGCCGATGACGATCGCGCTGCCGCCTCCCGAGGACCGGTCGTTCGCGGACGTGTGGAGCGCGCTCGGCGGTGAGCTGAAGCCCTCCCTCGACCTCGTGGTCAGCGTCCCCCTCGTCGGTACGGGGACCGTTCCGGTGGGGCCGCCGGTCACCGAGGAGGGCGGCCTGCGGCTCGGAGTGGAGAACACGGGGCGCACCGGACCCGCCGGGCAGGGCCCCGCGGGAGCACGGGAGGCCGGCGGTGCGGACGGGCCGACGGCACCGCGCGGCCCGCGGCCGGCGCTGTCCCGGCGCGTCCGTGAATGAGCGGGGGCTGCCGGGTGCTCCGGTCTCCGGGCCCCGCGCCGTGTCCTGCCGTGCCCTGCCGCGCCCTGGCGCGCCCTGGCGCGGAGACGCCGCGGACGAGTCGGCGCCGCGTCGTCCGCGGCCGGCGCCGGTGCCGTCCCGGTTCGCCCGGGGCCGGTGGCGGCACCGGGACCCGACGCGGGCCCGCCCGTGCCGCACTCGCCGTGCCGGGCCGGGCCGGGCTGTGCCGGGTCGTGCCGGGCCCGGCACCGTGCCCCGTGAGCGGCCCGGGTGACCGCGCGGCCGGCCACCTACGACCCGCGCCACCCCAGCCGCGCACACCGAGCGGAGCGAGGAGCCTCCCATCGCCGAGAACCCCAGCCTTCGCCACCTGCTGGACCGGGTGGTCCTCGTCGAGGAACGGGTACGCCGTGCCGTCGCCGCCCGCAGGCAGACCGACCCCAACCCCGACGACGCCTTCCGGGGGCTCTACCTCACCGACGAGGCCGTCGGCCGCCTCCTCGACACGCCGCCCCGTCCCGCGGCCCCCGACCGCACGGACGCCGCCCGGCACGCCGAGGCCGAGACGCGGGCCGGCGCCGCCGACCCGCCCACCAGCCTGCGCCGCCTCACGTCCGGCCTGGACCTGACCGACCTCGACGTAGAGATCCTGCTCATCGCCCTCCTGCCCGATCTGGACGCCCGGTTCGAGTCCTTCTACGGCTATCTCAACGACGACGTCACCCGGCGCCGGCCCTCCGTCGGCCTGGCCCTGGAGCTGTGCGGACTCTCCCCGGCGGACGCCTCCGCCCGTGCCCGCCTCGGCGCCGGCGCGCCGCTGCTCTCCGGCGGCCTGCTGATCGTCGAGGATCCGGACCGTCCGTTCCTCGGGCGCGCCCTGCGCGTACCGGACCGGGTCACCGCCCACCTGCTCGGCGACGACACCCCCGACCCCCGGGTCGCCGACCTGCTGACCCCGGCGTCGCCCGTGCCCGGCGCGGGCGACGCCGCCCCGCTGGCCCGGGCCCTCGCCGCCGGGATCCCGCTGGTCTATCTGCGGGAGGAGCAGGGCGGCGCGGGCCCCGCCCTCGCCGCCACCGCCCTCGCCGAAGCCGGGCACCCCGCGCTCACCCTGGACCTGGCCCGCCTCGCCCGTGACCCGGTCCCCGCCGACGCCGTACGCGCCGCCGTCCGCGAGGCCCGGCTGACCGGCGCGGGCCTGGTCTGCGTCCCGGTCGACGCCCTGGACCGGGACCGCGAACGGGCCGCCCTGTCGAGGCAGTTGACGGAAGCCCCGGTCCCCGTCGTCCTCGTCGGCCGGATCCCGTGGGACGCCGCCTGGTCCACCCGCCCCCCGTTGCTGCTGCACGCGCCGCGCGTCGAGCCGACCGCGCGAGCCGCTCTGTGGCAGACCACGTACGGGCAGCCGCTTCCCGACGGTGTGGACCTCGTGAACCTCCTGTCCCCCTTCCTCCTCAACCCCGAACAGATCACCCGCGCCGCCCGGAGCGCCGCCCAGAACGCCGTACTGGACGGCACCGAGCTGCGCCCCGAGCACGTGCGCCGCGGTGCCCGGGCCCAGAACTCCGCCGGACTCGACCTGCTCGCCCGCCGCATCGAACCCGCCGTCGGCTGGGACGACCTCGTCCTGCCCCCCGACCCGCTGACCCAGCTCCGCGAGCTCACGGCCCGCGCCCGCCACCGCGACGTCGTGCTCGGCGAATGGGGCATGCGCCCCGGCGGCGCCCGCGGCCGGGGCGTCGTCGCCCTGTTCGCGGGGGACTCCGGTACCGGCAAGACCATGTCCGCCGAGGTCATCGCCGCCGACCTCGGCCTGGACCTCTACACCGTCGACCTGTCCACCGTCATCGACAAGTACGTCGGCGAGACGGAGAAGAACCTCGAGCGCATCTTCTCCGAGGCTGCGGGGGTCAACGGAGTCCTCCTCTTCGACGAGGCCGACGCCATCTTCGGCAAGCGCTCCGAGGTCAAGGACGCCCACGACCGCTACGCGAACGTCGAGAGCGCCTACCTCCTCCAGCGCATGGAGTCCTTCGACGGCCTCGCCATCCTCGCCACCAACCTGCGGGCCAACCTCGACGACGCCTTCACCCGACGCCTCGACCTGGTCATCGACTTCCCCGTCCCCGACGCCGACCGGCGCCTCGCCCTCTGGCGGCGCTGCCTGGCCCCCCTCATGCCGGGCGCCGACGACCTGGACCTCCCCTTCTGCGCCGGCTCCTTCGAACTCGCCGGCGGCAACATCCGCTCCATCGCCGTCACCGCCGCCTACCTCACCGCCGACGCGGGCTCGCCCCTGACCATGCGGCAGCTGATCCACGCCATCCAGCGCGAGTACCAGAAACTCGGCCGGCTCACGCTGGCCAGCGAGTTCGGCCCTTACGTCGACCTGCTCGTCCCGTGATCGAAACGACCGACCGACCGATCGGAGGAGGACCGCTGTGCGCGCCCATGACGAACGGTTCGCGGAACAGGCCCCGGAGCGGACGCGCCGCACGGTGGGTGCCGTGCGCGCGGGCGAAGCGCACGCCTCGCCGCTCGCGGCCCTGTCCGACTTGCAGCAGACGGCCGGCAACGCGGCGGTGGTGCAGTTGCTGACCGCCCAGCGGATGGTCGGTCCGCAACGGCCCAAACGCAAGGCGGTCGCCCAATCCCCGTACAGCGGCAGACCGCAGTCCGCCCGGCAGCAGGCCGCGCAGGGCTTCGACCCCGACATGCCCCGGGCCCCGGAACTCCCGAGCCGGGCCCCCGGGGACGCGGCCATCTGGAGCGGCACCCGGGACGACATCGATTTCACCGCCGCGACGACGACCGCCGTGCTGGGTGCGGCGAATCCCCAGGTCGCGAACGGGCGGACCGAGTACGAGTGCGCGATGTGCGGCACGCACATCCCCCAGCTGAGGGACGCGACACCGGCGGACGGCAACCGCCACGTCACCATCGACCACATCACGGAGATCATCGCCTACGTCCAGGCCAACGCGCAGTCGGTGAACTGGCAGGTCGACGGCCGCAACGTCAGCGCGATCACCCGCGCGGAAGCGAAACGCTGGGCCAACGACGTCACCAACCTGCGCGTCCTGTGCGCCCAGCCCTGCAACGGCGGCGACCGAGCCGCCCACAGCGCCAGCCGCAACTACGACACGAACAAGGCGGTGTGGTGGACGGGGTAGGAGCACCTGTCGGCCAGACCCTGAGATGACGACCCGCGCTCTCAGGACCTGGATCGACGATCACCTGCGCGACGCTCCAGCGGGCCGTCGGTCCAGTTCGACACCTGGCGCTTCTGCCGGGCTAGTTTGCCGCCGCGACGACGTCGCCATCCGGCAACCGCACTTCTACGATGTGCCCGAGCAGGTCCGCGTACGAGGCGAAGACCGGGGTCAGTGATTCCCGGAGGGGACGCTCCTCGGCCTCGTCGTCGTACAGGTCTTCCATCGCGAACTCGAAGATCCGCCGGTCTTCCGTGGCTTCGAGGTCGATGGCCAGGCAGGACCGGTCGGTGCCGAACCACTGCCCGATCAGATAGATGTGCGCCTGGTCGAAGAGGAGCTCCCGGATCTCCTCGTTGATGTATCCAGGGCTGATCTCGTAGTACTCCTGGCCCGGCGTCTCGCGCGGCGAGCCGTCGAACCGGAAGGTGTTGATCCGTAGGCGAGAGTAGGGCTCGACGGCGGCGAGGGTCGATCGCGACGCACGGAACCATGCCGGAAGCTTGACCTGGTCGACCTCCTCGTAGTGGTCCAGTGCGGTGTCTTCCTCCCGGGTGAACCGCAAGGACGGGAACCGGCCGACGAACTGCCTTAGCGCGTCCTTGTCCTCGTCGGGCAGGCCGGAGTTCTCGATCCAGGAAGTGGCGGTGGCGGCGTCACCTGTGATGCGGTATTGGCTCTCGCCCAAATCGGTCACCCTATTGTCCCGTCAGATGTATTTGGCGAACAGTCTGTGGATCGCAGCTATGTGTGCCTGTTGGCCGGCGGCAGTCACCGGGTTGTGGTTCTTGTCCTTGCAGTTCGGATGGATGTCGGGCGATATGGGTGAGGTGCCGTCCCAGACCCATTCCAGCGCGACGTTGTAAGCGGCCTGAGCGGCCTCCTCGGGCGTGGTCGAACTCTTGAAGGCGTCTCCCAGGGCTCGATGAAACCTGCCTCTGCCTACCACCTGCTGACTACTGCTGTCGACGGTCGGGTAGTAGACCGCTCCGACGTGTCCCTGCGGCACCGAGTACTGGCGTGACGAACCGTCCGGTTGCCTCTCGGTCACCCTCCTGGGCGGGATCTTGCCGGGGTCGTATACGACCTGCTGGGTGGGGCTGCGCATGCCGTTCTGGAGGTCGATCCATTTCTGCCCGTTCTGTGCGAGGTTCGCGGCCGCCTGACGATGAATGATCGCGATGATGTGTTCGCACGGCAGCCACTCGTGGGTTCCGTCCAGAACGCCTCGGAACCTCTCCTTGACCCAGTTTCGGGTCGGCGCGTCGTTCCAGGCCCGCTCGAAGGCACTGAGGTCGACCGTGTAAGCGGCGCCGTCCTTCTTGTACGACAAGGGGCTGCCGGACGCCATTCCCTCGAGGAACTTGATGATCGTGTGCTGGCTGATCGCTGCCCGCACCGCCTCCTCATCGGTCGGCGGCGCGGTCGTTCCGCCGACCGGCGTCGCGGGGTTGATGCCGCCGACGAACTCGACCGTGCCGCCTTTCCTGTGCACCTCCACCTTGGAGACACCGGTGGCGGCGGCGACCTGCGCGCCCAGGTCGGACAGTGAGGACGGTGCCCCCACGGTCGCCTTGGGGAGCTTCAGGGTGCCGCTGGGCTTGTCGTAGTGGGCGTCGGAGTGCGCGGCCAGCAGGGACTTGGTCACCTGCTTGGGATCGCCGCCGGTCTGATGGATCACCTGGCCGGAGCGTGCTTGGGTGAGTTCGGTGTTGAACTCCGGGCTGGTCCCGGTCAGGTGGAACATGCCGCCGGACACCAGGCGCTTGGGGGTCTCCACGGCGGTGCGATCGCCGGGCTTGTCCTCTTTCCCCTTGTCCTTGCCGGATCTCCCCTTCAGCTTCGCCCACAGCCTCTTCGCCGTCTTCGCGATGAAGTCCACGATCTTGTCGATCGCCTTGTTGACCGGGCGGGCGACCGCGGTGAAGACCTGGCGGACCTTGCCCGCGAGGTTGCCTATGCCCAGCAGGGCGGCCAGGAAGCCGATCAGGACCGGGATGGAGGTGGCCAGGGCGCCCTCGATGAGGGTGGGGACGCCGCCTCCGCCGCCGCCCGCGATGGCGACGACCGCGTCCAGTACCGAGTTGACGAGCTGGGCGATCTGGCTGCCCTGGGTCACCACGAACGTGACGATGTCGATGATGCCCTTGACCGCGCGGACGAAGGCCGAGGCCGGGGTGAGCAGAGAGGTGATCCAGGTGATGCCGGCGACGATGACGGTGGGGATCAGGTAGGCGGTGAGTTTCTGGAGGATCGTCGACTTGAGGTCGCCCGTGGACGCCTTGATGTGCTCGACGGCACCGGCCGGCCCCTCGCGCTGGAGCGCCTGGGCGACGGGCACGGACTGTTCGGCGGCGCTGACCGCCTGGTCGGGGACGCCCTTGCGGGTGATGCGGGCGCGGATGTTGGACCAGGTCAGCCCCAGCAGCCCGGAGACGAGCTGGATGATGCCCTTGAGGTCGAACTTGGCCGGCAGGGCGAGGCCGGCACCGGCGGCCGCGCCCAGCAGCCAGGAGACCAGCCCCTTCTTCAGGTGTTCGGTGATGTTGCCGACGAACCGCTGGAAGCCGGCGCTGACGGCGGTGACCAGGTTGCGGAGGAACCCGATGGGGTCCTTGATGATCTGCATCACCGCGGTGGCGGCCTTCGCCAGGACACCGAGCAGCATGTTCTTCAGCTCGATGATGGTCTGGATCGCGCCGACGACGGCGTCCCTGGCCTTGGCGACCAGGCCCTTGTTCTCCTCCTGGAGCTTCTTGATCTCGTCGTCGACCGTGTTCAGCGCCTGGGTGTACTTCTGGGCGAGGTCCTGGACCAGCTGGTCCGACTTCGCGTTGACGTCGGCTTCCAGCCCGTCGAACTTCTCCGTGAAGTCCCTGGCGGCGTCCTGGCCGAACTTCCTCAGGTCCGCGGGCAGCCGGTCGACCTCGGCCTTGAGCTCGGCACGGCCCTTGGCGACGCGGTCCTTGGCCCTGCCGAGTTCGGTGCCGATGACGTCGGCGATGGAGGAGATGACCTGCTGCATCCGCGCGACGTAGAGCTTGCGCGATTCCTGGAAGAGCTGGTTGGCCTCCTCCGGCATGCCCGCGAACTTGTCCTTGACCCACCTGAGTTTGCCGGTGAAGCCGGAGTAGCGCTTGTCCTTGTAGGCGTCCATCCGGCGTTTGTGGTCCGCCGTGAACGCGTCCCGCGCGGCCTTCTCACCCGCGGTGAACTTCTCGTCGACCAGCTTGTCCAGGCCCGACAGGGTCTTCTCCACGTCGGTCTTGGTGGCGTCGAAGACCTTCTGCAGACGGGCGGTGACCTCGGCGCGCTTGCGTTCGTCGGCGGACTTGGTGGCGCCCTTGCCGCCGTCGACCTGCTTGCCGGTCGCGGTCCGGGAGGCGGCGAGGCCGGCCATGGCCCGGGCGCCGGCGGCCGCCGCGCCCTGCTTGGCGGCGGCCAGTTGCCCGGCCTCGGCGCCACGGGCCCGCCCCGGCGCCGTCGCGGAGTGCTGCTCGCCCTCCTTCTTGGCGCCGAGGGCATCGGTGAACTGCGGCTCGTTGCTCTTGGCGAGCTGCTCCTCGGTGACCTCGGCGTCGGCCATCTGCTGGTCGATCTGCCGCGGGCCGCCGGAGAAGTCGGTGACCGCGTCCGGCTGTCTGGCCGGGACCGCGCCCGCCGGGTCCGGGGTGCCGGGGACGGGCGGGGGAGCGTCGGGAGCGAGCGGTGTGACCGGCTTGTCCTTGGCCTTGGACAGGTCGGGGGCCGCCTTGGTGGCGGTGTCGATCTCCTTGGCGGAGGCGGCCTTCCCCTGGCTGACCTGGCCGCTGACCTGCCCCTTGACGGCCTCGGCCTTGCCGGACCCGGAGTAGTCGGCGGCCTCGGCGAGGTTCTTCGGGGCCTGCGCGGCGATGGCCTGGTTGACCGCGGCGATGAACCCGGCCTTGTCGAACACACCGGGCTTGGCGGCGTTCATCTTCTCGGCCTGCGCGGCCTTGCCCTGGGCCTGCTTGTCGTCCGGCGGGGCGACGGCGGCGTCCTGCGCGGCCTTCGACTCCGCCGCGGCGGGAGCGTGCCGGGAGGCCGCGGTCTTCTTCGCCCGCACCTCGGACTTCAGGTCCTGGAACGCGGGCGACGCGGACGGCGGCGGCTTGACCGGCGGAGCCGGGGCCTCCGCGGAGGACGGGGCAGGGGCGGCCGTGGACGGCGGAGCGGCGGTCTGGCGCTGTGCGACCAGCCGGGCCACCGCAGCGTTCCCCGCCCGTGCCTGAAGCAGACGCAACTGCTGCGGGGCGAGACCGGCGGGAGCGGAGTTCTCCGGGCCGGCCACCGTGGTGGACGATCCGGACCCCTCGACCGCGGGCCGTTCCTGGGCCTGGGCAGGGGCGGTCGGGCGGGCCGGCGCCGCGCCGGTCCTCGCGCTGGTCTTTTTGTCCGGCACCGCCTTCATGGCCGCAAGTGTTCGTGTTCGTGGCCACGTCGTACACGAGAACGGCGGCTACGGCCGGGGGAAGGGCGACCTGCCTCATCGGGCAGCGGGCTGTGCACCGCGGCGCGGCCCGACGACGCGTTCCAGGTGATCGGGACCGGAGTCAGAATCGGCTTCGGCCGCTGGTCAAGGAGGAGTGGGTATGCCGTCGTATCTGTCCCCGGGCGTCTACGTCGAAGAAGTGGAGGCCGGGGCACGACCGATCGAGGGAGTGGGCACCTCGGTCGCCGCGTTTCTCGGCTTCGCCCCGCAAGGGCCCCTGAACGAGCCGACGCTCGTCACCAACTGGAGCCAGTACGTGGGTGTCTTCGGCGACTTCGTCGAGGGTTCCTATCTGGCGTCCGCCGTGTACGGGTACTTCGCCAACGGGGGCGGGAACTGCTACGTCGTCCGGATCGGCGGCAGCGGTGACGGCGTCGCGGGGGCGCTGCCTGCCGGGGCCGCCGGAGGGACGGCGGGCGGTGGGTCCGCGGCCGAGGCGCTGCTCGGCGGGTTCCGGGTCCGGGCACTGCCGGGCGTCACCGGTGAGGTCACGGTCGAGGTCGGCGCCGCCGACGGCGAGGCCCCGCCGAACGAGGCGTTCAAGCTGGTGATCAAGGTGGACGGGGAGGAGAAGGAGACCTACCCCTCGGTGTCCGCCCGTCGCGGCAAGGACAACGTCGTCACCAAGGTCAAGGAGAAGTCGCAGGTCATCGTCCTGGAGGAGGTCAGCCGGGCCGCCGCGTCGACGAAGCCCGAGACCGGCACGGTCGTCCTCGCCGCCGGGTCTCCCGCGGCCCCCGTCCCGGCCGCCTCCGGCGCGGTCGAGCTGTCGGCCGACGACTACATCGGTGACGCGGACCAGCGGACGGGCTTCGGCGGTCTCGAGGCCATCGACGAGATCACGATGGTGTCCGTGCCCGACCTGATGAGCGCCCATCAGCGCGGCGTCCTCGACGCCGAGACCGTCATCGCGGTGCAGCAGGCCCTGATCGCCCACTGCGAGCTGATGGGCGACCGGGTCGCCATCCTGGACGTTCCCCCCGGCCTGTCGCCGCAGCAGATCAAGAACTGGCGGATGGACACGGCCGGCTTCGACTCGAAGTTCGCGACGCTCTACTACCCGTGGATCAAGGTCTTCGACCCGTCGGTGGGCCGCAACACCTTCGTTCCGCCGAGCGGACACGTCGCCGGAGTGTGGGCCCGCAACGACGCCTCGCGCGGTGTGCACAAGGCGCCGGCGAACGAGGTCCTGCGGGGCGCGGTCGGTCTCCAGACGCAGATCACCAAGGGCGAGCACGACCTGCTGAACCCGATCGGCGTCAACTGCGTCCGTTCCTTCCCGGGCCGCGGGATCCGGGTGTGGGGCGCCCGCACCCTCTCCTCCGACCCGGCCTGGCGCTACCTGAACGTACGCCGGCTCTTCAACTACGTCGAGGAGTCGATCCTGACGGGCACCCAGTGGGTCGTCTTCGAACCGAACGACGACGCCCTGTGGGCACGTATCCGGCGCACCATCTCGGCGTTCCTGGTCAACGAGTGGCGCAAGGGCGCGCTGTTCGGGCTGACCCCGGACGAGGCCTTCTACGTCAAGTGCGACCGGGAGACCAACCCCGCCGAGAGCATCGATTCCGGCCAGGTCGTCTGCGAGGTCGGGATCGCTCCGGTCAAGCCCGCTGAGTTCGTGGTGTTCCGGCTGGCACAGCTGTCGGGCGGCACGGGATCGGTCGACGAGTAGCGCAATGACAGGCGGGTCACGGCCCCACGGCAGTGGGGCGCCCGCCGACCGGTCCCGGGGCGGCGGAGAACCGCCGCTCCCCACACCAGATGAGCCATGGAGGCTGGGATGCCACTTCCCGAACTTGACAGTTCTGTCGGCCACTCCTTCGGGCTGGAGTTCGACGGTGTGGTGATCAAGCAGATCACCGAGGTCAGCGGCCTGAAGATGGAACAGGACGTCATCGAGCTCAAGCAGAACACCGCCGACGGCAAGTACGCCGTCAAGAAGCTGCCGGGCCGCCCGAAGGCCGGCGAGGTCACCGTCACCCGCGGTCTGACCGAGGACAACAGCTTCGAGACATGGATCAAGTCGTCCCGGTTCGGGAAGATGAGCGACGCCCGCAAGAACGGCGCGATCATCGTCTACGACTACGAGGGCCAGGCCATCAAGCGTTACCAGTTGGTCAACGCCTGGCCGAAGTCGCTGGAGATCGGCACCCTCAAGGCGGGCGACACCTCCGTCCTCACCGAGAAGCTCTCGATCACGTACGAGAGCATGGAAGTTGAGTGATGCGCAGGACGATGCCCGCCCAGACGCGGCAGGCGCCACAGCAGTTCCCGGACGCGCCGGGGCAGGACCACACCCAGGGACCGGGCGAGAGCGCGAGCGGTGCGGGGCGTGACACGCTCCGCACCGAGTTCGCCTTCGAACTGCCCCGGGGGTACGTGGACGAGTCCGGCACCGTGCACCGGCACGGTGTGATGAGGCTGGCCACCGCCCGGGACGAGCTCATCCCGCTGCGGGACGACCGGGTGCGGGAGAACTCCGCGTACCTCTCGGTGGTGCTGATCGCCCGGGTGATCACCCGGCTCGGCACCATCGAGGACGTCCACGCGGGCATCGTGGAAGACCTGTTCGCCTCGGACCTCGCCTTCCTCCAGGACTTCTACCGGCGGATCAACGCGGAGGGCCACACCCGCGCCGCGGTCACCTGCCCCTCCTGCCAGGAACACTTCGCCGTGGACCTCGCCGGGGGCCGCCTGGGGGAATCGTGACGTACGCGGTCGAACGCCTCTACGAGGAGATCGCGTACCTGGCCTACCACTTCCACTGGCCACTGGACGAGCTGCTCGATCTGGAACACCCCGAACGGCAGCGGTACGTCGAGCAGATCGCCCGTCTCAACGGGCGGTGAGAGGACACCGAGATGGGACTGCTGTCCTGGCTGACGAGGAGCGGCGGAGGCTCGCGGGGCGCCACGGAGCCCACGGCGCGAGCGGACGTCGACGCCGGGACGACTCCTGCCGGGCCGGACGCGGCGACGTACGTGCCGGCCACGGCCGGCTGGCGGTTCACACCTCCCGTGCATCGGACGCTGAGCGCGCCCATGGGGCTGGTCACCGACCCCGGCGGGTTCGGCGGACGGCTGGGTACCTGGCAGGACCCGACGGTCACCGGACCGCTCGGCCATCTCGTCAGCGCGCAGGCGCCGGCCGGTGTCGGCCACGGGCTGGCGCAGCCCACGCCGTCGGTGCAGCGTACGGGCGTACGGCCCCAGGCACACGCCCTCGACGTACCGCGGGGCTCGCAGGACCCGGTGCCGGCGCGGTCGGGCGGGTCCGGCGCCGCTCCGGCCGTCGCCTCCGGGACCGGTGAACGCCAGGGCGGTCACGGAGGGTCCGCGGACCGGCCGGGTGACCCGCACGGCACGGGTGACCCGGTCGTCCTCCGGTCGGTGTCCCCGGCCGGGGACACGACGCGGAACCCGGGCCACGCGCAGAGCCCGGCCCCGGCCTCGATCCCGGCCCCTTCCGGACCGGCGCCGCTTCCTCTCGTACCGCTCCAGCGGGCGGCCGTCGCTCCGGCCGGCCCGGTGTCACCCGCTCCGGTGATGGTCATGCGGGTGCCGTCCGCCCCGGCAGCGCCCCTCCCCGCCCGCCCCCTGGTCGTCGCGGAACCGCCGGACGTACCGGCGCGGGAACTCGCGGCCCTCGCTC
Organism: Streptomyces sp. NPDC058751; assembly: GCF_042746485.1. Taxonomy (NCBI): domain Bacteria; kingdom Bacillati; phylum Actinomycetota; class Actinomycetes; order Kitasatosporales; family Streptomycetaceae; genus Streptomyces; species Streptomyces sp. NPDC058751. The sequence goes on from NZ_JBHYPZ010000027.1 coordinate 66,484, forward strand.
CGGCCGCGCCGGACGAACGTCCCGGTCCCCTGGCCCCGGACGCACCGGCCGAGCCCGTCGCCGATCTGCTCGCCACGCCCGGCACGCCCACGGGGCGGGACGGGGAGGACGACGTCGTCCAGCGGACCGGGGCGACGGGCACCGCCCGGCCGCCGACGCCGGAGGGCACCGCCCCGCTCCCGCTCGCCGTGCCGCGCGCCGGCACGGTCGCCGACCGGGGACCGGACACCGCTCCGCTCATAGGAAGAGCGGACGGCACCGGGCCCGCCGTCCAGCCCGTCGTGCAGCGTGAGGTCACGACCCCGCCGCGTCCGCGTCACCGGGGTCTCGGCGAACCGCTCTCCGCGCTGCCGCCCACCGCCCTGCCGCTTCCGGGCCGGTCGGTGCCTCCGGCCGGGCCTGCCGCGTCTCCTTCCACCCCTTCTGCCCCTTCCACACCTTCCGCCCCGTTCGTGCCGTACGTCTCCCGGACAGTGGAGGAGCCGGGGGTGCCGCAGATCCCGGAGACCCCGCAGAACCTGGGCGTCCCGCGGACACCGGAGGTGCCGGACGTCGCGGCGGGTCCGGCCGAGCCCGGGGCGTCGTCGCCCGGGGACGAGGGCACCGCGCCGTTGCTCGGCGACACACCCCCGTTGACCACGGACCCGACGGACCTCGGGACGGCGCTGCCGCCCGGGACGGTGACCGGCGCCGAAGCCGGGGAGGCCGGTTCGCCGGCCGGCCCCCGTCCGGACCTCGGCCCCCGTCCGGACCTCGGCCCCCGTCCGGACCTCGGCCCCCGTCCGGACCTCGGCCCCCGTCCGGACCTTGGCCCCCGTCCGGACCTCGGCCCCGGTCCGGGACCGGACGCCGCCCTCGGCCCGTTCACCGGTACGGGTGACTCCGCGCCGTCGGGGCCGGTCGCGCTCCAGCGGCTGGACGTTCCCGCGAGCCCGTCCCGCACGGCCCCGTCGGCCGACGTGACGCCCGTACCCGCGGAGGGCGACCGGGCACCGCTGCTCGGGGACGCCGGCCCGCTCGCGGTGAGCGACCCGTTGGTGCCCGAGGCGCCCGGTCCGGGAGAAATGGTGACGGCCTCGGCTCCCATGCCGCTGCGGCGGCTGGACGCCGTGGACGAGGCCGCCCTCTCCGGCCCGATGTCCGGGACCGAGGGCGGCGCCGGGGCGGTGGCCCGGGGCAGCGGTCCGGTGTTCCCGCTGGTGGCACAGCGGTCGCTGCCCCTCTACACGGTGCCGCCACCGTCCGCCGGGACGCCGGCCGCCGACGGGCCCCCGGCCGTGGTCCCGGTCCGGTGGGAGCCGGCCGGGGGCGGGGCGTCCGCTTCGGGTACCGGCGGTTCCGGAGACCGTGCCCGGTCCGCCGACGCCGCATCGGGCCGCCCGGGCGGCTCCGACGACCACGGCGGTCACGGCGGCCCCGGCGGTGGGCACACCGCGACCGGCGGCGGCAGCGCGTACCTCGACGCGGCCCCCGGCGGTACGGGCGGCGTCGTACAGCGGTCCACGGGCCCCGGCGCACAGGCCCTCGCCCATGGAGTCCTGCCCGCCCGGAACCATCGGGACGCCGTTCCCGGGCTCTCCGGCCGTCCCGGGTTCCCCGGACCCGTGGAGTTCCCCGGCGTCCCGGGCGCCGGTGCCCTTTTCCCCGACAGTGCCCTCCAGCCGTCCGCCCCGTCCCGGGGCCTGGAGGCCCTCGGCCCCGCGGTCCCGCTGCAACGGCTCGCGACGGTGCCCGGTGCCGTTCCGCCTCCCGTGCATCGTTCCGCCCCGCCGATGCCCCCGTCCCCGCCCCTCCAGGGACAGGAGCCCTCGTTCTCCCCTCCGCCCGGCGTCAGCGCGGGGGCCGCGGCGGTCGCCGCCGGGGTGGCCCGGTGGATGCCGGACGGATCCGTGGAGTTCACCGCGCCCGCCGTGCAACGCGCCGAGGAGGGCGTGCCGGTCACCGAGCCGCCCACCGACCCGCCGGCGCAGCCCGAGCCGACCGGTCCACCGGTGGCGCAGCCGCCGCCGGGGACGACGGCCCCGGGCGCCGCTCCGGGGGAGACCGGCGGGGCCGGCGCCCCCAAGGTCACGGACGAACTGGTCCGGGCCCTGGTGGCCCCGCTCAGCAGACTGCTCAGGGTCGAGCTGCGCATCGAACGTGAACGTACCGGGTCCCTGATGAACATCCGGCACTGACAGAGCACCCGGCACCGACAGAAAGGCAGGGCATCGGATGTCCATCACCCAGGACCCGGCGGTCTCGGTCTGCTTCGTCGTCACGATCGACGGGATCGAGCTGGGGTCGTTCAACAGCTGCGAGGGGCTGGGCTGCGAGGTGGTGCTCGAACCCCGCGAGGAGGGCGGGAACAACGGCCACGTATGGCAGTTGCCGACACGCCTGAAGTACTCCAACGTCAAGCTCTCCCGGCCGCTGACTCGGGACACCCAGAAGGTGGCCAAGTGGTTCGCCAGCATGACCACCGGGTTCGCCCGCAAGACCGCGCACATCGAGGCGCGCACCGGCGACGGCGTGATGGTCGCCCGCTGGGGGCTGCTGGAGGTGGTGCCGGTGCGCTGGACCGGGCCGACGTTCAACCCCGAGTCGCCCAAGGTCGCCACGGAGACCATCGAGATCGCGCACCACGGCTACATGATGGAGCCCGGGGCATGAGCGGGCCCGTGGCGTTCAGCGCGGCGGGCGGCGGCGCGAAGTCCGCGTCGGCCGCGGGCGGCAACGCGCGGCCCAAGCTGGAGCACGCCTACCTCGAACTGCGCACCCCGCCCTCGGGCGGCAGCCTCACCCCCGGCGGCCCCTGCGGCCGGATCGACTTCCAGTTCAACCCCAAGGAACTCAGCCTGGGCAAGTCGGCGTCCTGGAAACGCACCCCCGCCAAGGGCGCCAAGAGCGCGGGCCCGCCGGAGTACCAGGGGCCGCAGCCCAGCAAGCTCACCGTCGAGATGTTCTTCGACGCCAGCGACACCCAGGACACCAGCGTCGTCAAGGCGGTGGAGAGCCTGTTCGCCTGCTGCGTACCGACCAACGAGACCCGGCAGGCGCAGCGGTCGTCGCCGCCCTGGGTGGTCTTCCACTGGGGCGGCATCACCGGCTTCCCCGGCTACGTCAGTCAGGTACAGGTCAAGTACACGCTGTTCACCACGTCCGGGGTGCCGATCCGCGCGGTGTGCCAGGTGACGATGGAGGAGATCAGCGGAGAGACGGCCGGCCAGAACCCGACCTCCGGGGCGCTGACCGCCCGCCGTGTCCACCGGCTCCGCGCGGGCGACACGCTGCAGGGTCTCGCCTGGGCCGAGTACGGCGACGCGGGGGCCTGGCGGGCCATCGCCGAGGCCAACGGCATCGACGACCCGATGCGGCTGGCCGAGGGCCGGGAACTGCTGCTCCCCGCGGCCGACGAACTGGACGCGGTACCGGGCGGAGCGCCGGAGCCCCTCGCGCACGGGTCCGGGGCGTCCGGCGGCCGGAGGGACGTCTGATGGCCCACGACACCGTCGCCAAGAGCCTGGTCGTGGAGATCGGCGGGACCCGGCTCCCCGCCGACCTCGCCAACACCCTGGTGGACGGCTACGTCGACGACAGCCGGATGCTGCCCGACACGTTCTGCCTGCGGTTCCGCGACCCCAGCCGGATGCTGATCGACAAGACCGGCCTCAAGATCGGTTCCGAGGCGCGGCTGCTGGCCTCGTCCGGAGCGGGCGGATCGCCGAAACCACTGCTCAAGGGCGAGGTGACCGCGCTGGAGCTGGACTTCGACGAGACCGGCACGTTCACCGTGGTCCGCGGCATGGACAAGGCGCACCGGCTCTTCCGGGGCCGCCGGGTCGCCGCCTACCAGAACATGACCGTCGCCGACATCTGCCGCCGCGTCGCCCAGCGCGCCGGGCTCTCGACGGGGAAGATCGACGTCTCCGGACCGGTCCTCGAACACGTCGCCCAGGCGAACCTCTCCGACTGGGAGTTCCTCCGCGGCCTGGCCGAGGACGCCGGAGCGCAGGTGTACGTGATCGACGGCGCCCTGCACGTCACCGGCCCCACCGCGGCGTCCGGCGCGCCCGGCTCCTCGGCCCGCGCCGACCGCGACCCGCTGGTGCTGGAACTCGGGAAGAACCTGCTGCGCTGCCGTGCCGGGGTGACCGCGGCCGACCAGGTCTCCCAGGTCCAGGTGCGCGGCTGGGACACCAGGACCAAGCAGGCCCTGGTCGCCACGGCGGACGCGGGCCGGGCGGACACCTTCCAGCTGGGTGCCTCCCCGGCGGACGCGACGAGCCCCTTCGGCAAGGCCGACTTCCTCGTCACCGACAACACCTACGGCGCCCAGGCCCGGGTCGAGCAGGTCGCCAAGGCGCTGGCGCAGCGGATCGCCGGGTCGTTCGCCGAGATGGAGGCGGCCATCCAGGGCAACCCCGAGGTCCGGGCAGGCGGCGCGGTCGCGCTGTCCGGGGTCGGCGCCCCGTTCGAGGGCCGGTACACCGTCACCTCCTCCCGGCACGTCTTCGACGCGCACCGCGGCTACGAGACCTGGGTGACCGTCTCGGGCCAGCAGGAACGCTCCCTGTCGGCGCTGGCCGGCGGCGCCGCCGCGGGCCGGGCGGGCCGGCTCCCCGAGATGGACGGCGTCGTCATCGGTGTCGTCTCCGACACCAAGGACCCGGACAAGGTCAGCCGCGTCAAGGTGAAGTTCCCCTGGCTGTCCGAGGACTACGTCAGCGACTGGGCCCGTTGCGCGCAGACCTCCGGAGGAGGCGGCAAGAACGGCAAGGGGACCTCCGCGTTCGTCCCGGAGGTGGGCGACGAGGTGCTGGTCGGGTTCGAACAGGGCCGGCTCGACCGCCCGTACGTGCTCGGCTGCCTCTTCAACGGGCAGGACAAGCCGTCCACGGCGAGCGGCGAGCTGATCGACGGGACCAGTGGCGCCGTCAACCGGCGGACGTTCTCCTCCCGCAGCGGCAACCAGCTCGAACTGCTCGACAACGCCTCCGGTCCGCAGGGCGTACGGATGGTCACCGGCGACGGCAAGCTCACCATCGACCTCGACCGCAAGGGCACCAAGATCGTCGTGCACAGCGACGGCACGGTGGAGATCGACGCCAAGGACAAGGTCACCGTCAAGGCGGGCAACGGCGCGCTGATGGACGCGGGCAACGGCACCCTCGAACTGACCGGCAAGTCGGTGAAGGTGACCGCGCAGACCGGCGTGCAGGTGGACGGCGGCAGTGGCCAGGTCGGGCTCGCGACCAGCGGGAGAGTGGAGGTGAAGGGCGGCCAGGTCGCGGTGAACGGCACCGCGCGCACGGAGATCAAGGGCGGGGCGACCTGCACGATCAACGCGGGCCTGGTCCGGATCAACTGACGGGGCGGCACGTGGCGGGCACGGCACCCGGCACGACGGCGACCGGCCCCACGACTTCCCACCCACGACTCGACCCCACCCCGCGACCGGTCCCGGTCACGACGAACAGCCGACGAAAAGGAGCCTTCTCCATGCCACCCGCCGCTCGCGTCGGCGATCCCACCGGCCACCCGGGGACGGTGGGCCCGCCCGGCGCGCCCACCGTCCTCATCGGCGGCATGCCCGCCGCCACCGTGGGCACCACCCACGTCTGCGCCTTCCCGCCGCCCGCCGTGCACCCGCCGTCCGTGATCATTCCGCCGGGGTGCCCCACCGTTCTGATCAACGGCAAGCCCGCAGCCCGCATGGGCGACACCGCCGCCTGCGGGGCTCCGATCGTCGCGGGCTGCCCGACCGTCCTGATCGGCGGGTGACCGGCTGATGGGACAGCAGTTCGTCGGCGCGGGCTGGGCGTTCCCGCCGCGCACCGACGCCACCGGGAGCATCGCCCTGGTGCGCGGCGAGCGGGAGATCGAGGAGTCGATCCGGCTCGTGCTCGCCACCTCCCCCGGGGAGCGCCCCATGCGGCCGGAGTTCGGCTGCGCCATCCACGACTACGTGTTCGCCCCCGCCGACGCCGGCACCGCGGGCCAGGTCGCCTACGAGATCCGGCTCGCCCTGGACCGGTGGGAGCCGCGGATCGAGGTCGTGGGCATCGACGTCCGGTTCGACGCGGTGGAGGACGGCGTGCTGTACATCGACATCAGCTACACCGTGCGGGGCACGAACGACCCCCGCAACCTCGTGTTCCCGTTCTATGTGATTCCCGCGCACGAGGAAGGTACGGGCCCGTGACGCTGCCCAGCCCCAATCTCGACGACCGGCGGTTCCAGGGGCTCGTCGACGACGCCAAGCGATTCGTCCAGCAGCGTTGTCCCGAGTGGTCCGACCACAACGTCTCCGATCCGGGCGTGACCCTGATCGAGGCCTTCGCCACGATGGTCGACCAGCTCCTCTACCGCCTCAACCGCGTACCGGAGAAGAACTACCTGGCCTTCCTCGACCTGATCGGCGTCCGGCTGCACCCGCCCACCGCCGCGCGTACGGACGTCACGTTCTGGCTGTCCGCGCCGCAGCCCGAGGCCGTCCGGGTCAAGGCCGGCACCGAGGTCGCCACCGTGCGCACCGAGACCGAGGAGGCGGTGGTGTTCACCACCGTCCGCGACCTGCCGGTCGTGCCGTGCGAGCTGGCCCGGCTGGCCACCTGTCCCGCCGGAGGCGGAGCCGACGACCGTACGCAGGAACTCGCCCTCGGCCGTGACGTGCCCTGCTTCGACGAGGAGCCGGTCCCCGGCGACGCCCTGTACGTCGGCCTCACCAACCCCGTTCCGGCCGGGGTCGTCGTGCTGCGCCTGGACTGCCGGGTCGACGGCGTCGGCGTCGACCCGAGGCGCCCGCCGCTGCGCTGGGAGGCGTGGAACGGCACGGCCTGGGCGCGCTGCGACGTGGAGGAGGACAGCACCGGCGGCTTCAACCGCCCCGGCCAGGTGGTCCTGCACCTGCCGGGCGACCACGCGGAGTCCACGATCGCGCGCCAGACCGCGGGCTGGGTGCGCTGTCGGCTGGTCCCCGCAGAGCCGGACCAGCCCACCTACCTGCAGTCGCCGACCATCCGCGAGGCCGAGGCCTTCACCATCGGCGCCACGGTCGAGGCCGTGCACGCGGAAACGGTGACGGACGAGGTCCTGGGTCTGTCCGAGGGAGTGCCCGGCCAGTCCTTCCAGATCGCCCGGCCCCCCGTCGTCCCGGGCGACGAACCGTTCGTCGTGGAGGTGGCGGACGGCTCCGACTGGTCGCGGTGGCAGCGTGTCGACGACTTCGCCCACTCGGGCCCCGGCGACCGGCACCTGACGCTGGACCCGAACTCCGGCAGGGTCGACTTCGGCCCGGCCGTCCGCGAGCCGGACGGGACGGTCCGCCACTACGGTGCCGTGCCCGCCAAGGGCACCCCGGTGCGGATCCGCTCCTACCGGACCGGCGGCGGCAGCCGGGGCAACGTCGCCAAGGGGACGCTGCGGATGCTGCGCACCTCGCTGCCGTTCGTCGCGCGGGCCGAGAACCGGCGGGCCGCCGTCGGCGGGGTCGACGGGGAGAGCGTGGAGAGCGCCAAGGTCCGCGGCCCCATGACACTGAGCACCCTGCACCGGGCGGTCGTCCCGCGCGACTACGAGGTGCTGGCGCGGGAGGTCGCCCCGGACGCGGCGCGGGTCGCCTGCGTACCCGCGGGGGAGGGCGAGGAGGGCGGCGTACGGCTGCTGCTCGTGCCCGCCGTGCAGGGCGACGCACAGGGACGGCTGCGCTTCGACGACCTGGTGCCGCCCCGGGAGACGCTGCGCAGCCTCGCCGACTACCTGGACCAGCGCCGTCCCATCGGCACCCGGCTGGTGGTCGAGCCGCCCTACTACCAGGGCGTCACCGTCGTGGCGTCCGTGCTGGCGGCCCGCGGCGCGGCGGCGGAACCGGTCCGCACCGCGGCGCTGGCCGCCCTGTACGGGTATTTCAACCCGGTCACCGGAGGCCCGAGCGGACAGGGCTGGCCGTTCGGGCGGCCGGTCCACGCCGGTGAGGTGTACGCCGTCCTGCAACGGGTGCCGGGCGTCGACCTCGTCGAGGACGTCAGGCTCTTCCCGGCCGACCCGCTGACCGGGCAGCGCGCCGAACCGGTCACCAGGCTCGTGCTCGACCCGCACGCCCTCGTCTTCTCCTACGAGCACCAACTCCGAATGCGGGAGGCCTGAATGCGCGGAACAGTCGAGGGACTGCCCACGCCCCACCCACTCATCTACCAGCTCCCCGCCGTGTACCTGGGGGAGGACTTCGTCCAGCGGTTCCTCGGGGCGCTGGACGACGTGCTCGCGCCGGTGCTGCTGACCATCGACAACCTCCCCGCCCATCTGGACCCGCGAACCGCCCCGGAGGACTTCCTGGAGTGGACGGGCGCGTGGGTGGCCGTGGATCCGGCCCCCGGTCGGTCGGCCGGACAGCGCAGGGCCGCGGTCCTCGGGGCGATGCGACGGCACCGCAGGCGGGGAACGATGGGCGGACTCGCCGAAGCCGTACGGCTGGAGTTCGGCACGGAGGCGGAGATCGAGGAGACGGGCGGGACGTCGTGGTCCGAGACGGCGCACAGCCCCCTGCCCGGGGAGACCGGTGCCGCGCCCCGGGTCACCGTACGGGTGCGGGTCGCCGACCCGGACGCGGCGGGCGCGGAACGGCTGCGGCGGCTGGTGGCCGGTGAGGTGCCGGCGCACGTCGGGTACGACACGGAACTGCTGCCCCTGAAGGAGGCGTCATGAGCGGTCCCGCCGGACCGGCCTGCCCGGACTGCGGCCACCACAACGCGCCGGGCGCGGCGTTCTGCGCGTCCTGCAACGCCTTCCTCGAGTGGGAGCAGGGCGGCGCCGGCTCCGCCGAGGGCGGCCAGGCTCCGGCGACGGCGCCCGTCGCGGCCGTCGCGGAGCCCGCGGTCGCCGGACCGACGGGGCCGGCTCCGGTGGCACCGGGCCCCGTGACACCGGACGCGAACGGTTCCGTGCCGTCCGTCCGGACGGCGGCGGCCGGCCGTCCCGCGCCGGAGCCGACGGCCACCCGGACCGATCCCGCCCCGTCCCGGCCGGAGACCCCGGTACCCGTTCCCCCGCGGCCCAGGACACCACCGCCCGGTTCCGCACCGGAGCAGGCCGCCCCGGGTCCGGCGGTCCCGTCCGTCCCCGCGGGACCGGCCGAACCGGTCCGGCCCCGGACACCCACGGAACGCGGGGCCTCCGGCACCGTACGGCGGCCCGGTGAGCGGCCGGCGGACCCGGACGACCTGCCCGCGTCACCGGACGAGCGGGACACCACCGCGCCCGCGCCCCCGGCCCACGACCTGATCTGTCCGGTCTGCGCCCAGGCCAACCCGCGCACCCGCACCCTGTGCGTTCGCTGCGGCGCCGTTCTCGACGCGGCCGTGGCGGAGGAGGAACGGCTCTCGTGGTGGGCGCGACTGCTGCGGCGGCTGCGCCGCCGCCCGCCGCGCCCGCTCGCGGCCGGGCAGCGTCCCCGGGTCCGGGCATGGCGCCGGCCGAGCCTCGCGATCCCGCTCACGCTGGCCCTCCTGCTCGGCGGTGGCTACTTCGCCCGGCCCCACGTGAGCGGTCTCATCGACGGCCTCCGGAACCGGACGGCCAAACCCACCCCCGTCAACCCGAAGTTCGCGGAGGCGTCCAGCCACCTGAAGAACCACGGGCCGAACCTCGCCTTCGACGGGGCGAACAACACCTACTGGGCGCCCGCGCCGGCCGGCGCGGGCGCGGGGGAGGAGCTGGAGGCACGCTTCGAGGAGCCCGTCACGCTCACGCAGCTCATCATCCACACCGGGGTGTCGGTCAACAAGGACGAGTTCCTCAAACAGGCCAGGCCCTCCGTCCTCGAGGTCGAACTGGGCGGCCCGGACGGTGATGTGGAGAAGAGGCGGCTCGAACTGGAGGACAAGCCCGGGCCGCAGACGCTGGACCTCGAGGGGAAGAACGTCAGCTCGGTGCGGTTCGTCGTCCGGTCCGGTTACGGAACCGAGGCGAAGAACCGGCACACGGCGATCCTGGAGGTCGAGTTCTTCGGACTGCGATGACATCGGTACGGGACGCCCGTCACCAGGGCGTCCCCTCGTGACGGCGTCAGGCCCGCGACGCGCGGCGGCGCAGGGGTCCGGCGGCCGCGCGCCCCTGCGCCGGCCGCTACGTCGGATGGGGGAGCACTCCGGACGGCGGGATGCCCAGGGAGGCCAGCATCGCCGAGTAGCCGTTGCGGGCCCGCGCGCTGTCGGCCGCGAGCCCGGCGGTGTCGCACGCCTGGATCAGCACCCGCCACGCGGCGTCGCGGTGCCCGTCGATCTCCAGGCAGCGTTCGGCCGCGTCCGCCGCCTCCACGGGCCGGTTCTGGCCGAGGCGTATCTCGGCCAGGGACACGGCCGCGCCGGCCGCTTCCCGGCGCAGCCGTTCCCGGTCGGCGACCACCCACTCGGCCTGTCCGTCCCCGGGCAGCAGCTCACCCGCGTAGTGGTCCAGAGCGGTGCGGAACGCGTCGGCCGCCTCCTCCGGCCGTCTCTGCGCCCGGGATCTTCGGCCGTCGCGCACCGCACGCTCGAACGCCGCGACATCGCTCACGTCACCGGGCACCAGCACCAGCCGGTAGGAGTCGCCCTGGCGCGCGATGAGCCGCGAACCGCCCCTGGGGCGTTCCGGTTCCAGGAAGGAACGCAGACTGGAAACCGTCACCTGGAGGTTGTGCAGGGTGGACGGGGTCGTCACCCCGTCCCAGAACGCGAGCAGCAGATGGTCACGGTGGACCGCCTGCCCGGCGCGCACGGCGAGGAGCCGCAGCAGCGCCTGTGCCCTGGGGCGCAGCTTGGCCCAGTCGTGCGCGCGCCCGGCCAGGGCGAACTCGAAGCCGCCGAGGCAGCGCACCGTCAGACCCGGCACCGACGGCGCCTCGTGGGCGCGCGGTGGCGCGGTGGTGTGCTGCCCGCCGACCCTGGTTCTTCCGGCCGTCACCGCGCCGTCCCCGGCCTGGCCGGCGGGGGACGCGAGGGCGGTGAGCCAGGAGCGCAGCCCGGACACCGGCAGCCGCGCGGACCGGGCCGTCGACCAGGCGGCCTCCTGCAACTCGGCCCGGTCCGCCGCGTCGGGCGTCGCCATGGCCATCGCGCCGATGGCCAGCGCACGGGCGCCGGGTACACCCGCCGACCGGGCGAACGCTTCCGCCTGGGCGGCGCGCTGTTCCGCGTCCGGCAGGTCGTGCGCGGCCTCCACGACGGCGAGGGCGGCCCGGCCCCACGCCTCCAGCGTGCCCCAGCCCAGTGCCCGGAACCGCCGCACGGCCTCCTCCAGCTCGCCGATGGCGGGGCGCCCCCGCCACACCGAGCGCAGGCACACGGCCGACGCGGCGAGCGCCGCCCCTTCGGCGTCGCCGAGACGGGTGCACTCGTCCAGCACGACGGCCGGCTGCCCGGCGTCCTCGGGGTGGGGCCCCAGGCCCAGCAGGCACCGGGCGGCACGGCTCAGCCACAGCAGGTCCAGCCGCTCGGCGTCGTACGCGATCCGCTGGAGCTCCGGGTAGGGGACCGTCCCGGCCGGGCCTTCGGCCAGCACGGCCAGCACCGCCCGTACCAACTGCCCGGACAGGACGACCAGGGCGTCTTCCGTCGCCTCGGCCAAGGCCCGGCGCACGGTGTCACCGGCCGTCCCGTCACCGGACAGGGCGGCGGCGACGCCCTGGACGAGGAGGGCGGCGGAGCCGCCGGAGCCGGCCCCGGTGACGTGCCCGCCGGAGCGGCCGGGGAACACGTCCGGGGAGCCCGCGACGACGGCGCGCAGCGGGTCGGCCCAGTCGACGGTCCCGGGACGACGGCGCACCGCCGGGGGCGGCGGGTCCTGCTGACCGCCGGCATCGGCCCGGCCGCGCAGCCGCGTGAGTTCGACGTCGGTCAGCGCCTGGGTGAGCCGCGCGCGTAGACATGCGCGGAGCAGGGGTTCGGCGACGTACGTCCGTCCGTCCGGGGCGGCGCGCAGGACCCCGTGCTCGTGGGCCAGGGAGTACAGCATCTCGGCGCTGTCGGTCCGGCCGGTCAGCGCGTGGCAGGCTTCGGCGGTGAGCCGGTTCAGCAGACAGGTCTCCGCCAGGAAACGTCCGAGACGGCCGGGGAGCGGGGCGAGCACCTCCCGCTCCAGGTATTCGCGGCCGAACGACCCGTCGGCCAGGATCTGCTCCTGACCCGCGTCGGGGTCGGCCGCCACGGCTCTGCCGAACAGTCTCAGCATCGCGGCCCGGCCGCCGGTGGCCCGGACCAGTGGCACCGCGATTCCAGGGCGCAGAGCCGTGCCGTAGAGGCGCGGGAACAGATGCTCGACCTCCCAGGAGCGGAAACGCAGCGCGTCGGCGTTCACCACCGTCGCGCTCGACGCCTCCATCGAGGCCACCGGTGACCCGGCCGCGGGGCGCGTTCCGATCAGGACCAGTGGGTGCGGCAGTGCCAGCTGGCCGAGCCGGACCGCGAGCGCCTGCGCGGCCGACGAGAGCAGGTGCATGTCATCGATGACGATCAGCCGTCCGGCCGCTCCGCCGTCCCCGGTGTCCCGGCGCCGCGGCGCCTGCCGGATCGCGCCGGACGCGCCGACGAGCTCCGCCGGCGTGTCCGGCGGGTACCCGAGTGCGGTCAGCAACTCCCGCCGGCCGGCGCCGGGCCGGGCCTGGTACCACGTCACCGGGCCCGGATGGGCCCTGGCCGCCTGCGCCAGCAGCGCGGTCTTGCCGAAGCCGGGCGGGGCGACCACCAGACCCGACGGGCAATGGGTGAACTGCTCGGTCAGACGGCCCCGGGGCATGGTCTCGGAGGCCGGTATACGGAACGTGGTCCACTGCTGCGCCGGTAAAAGACTCGTCATATGTCTTGATCTCCGTGTACCGGGCGCTCTGACGCGAGTGTCCCGTTTCGGCTATTTCTTCTTTTGTGCTGTTTTTGATATTTCAATACCGCCAGGTTACGCGGTGTGGGGCTTGTGTGTTCGTGGGGTGTCATTTTCGTGCTTTCCCTCATTCGGCGTGCCCGGAAACGGCGGACGGCAAAGAGAATCCCGTATCCAGGACCGGGGGAACGGCCGATTCGACAGCGCCACGGACGGCCGCCGGTTTCAGGGCCGCGGCCAGCGCCGGAGGAACGTCCGGGCCGAGCGGTCCTGAGGGGCGTCCGGGGTCAGCGGACCAGCCAGGTCAGCATCGCCGTCACCAGGTACAGGACGACCGCCGAAACCCAGACGACGAGGCGCGTCGGCCGCGAAGACCCGGCCGGAGCCCCTTCCCGTCCTTCCTGTGACAGCAGCGCGTCCGCGAACGCCCGCGCGGTTCGCGGACGGTCCTCGGGGTCCATGGACAGCGCGGCGCGAAGGAGCGCGTCGATGCCCTCCGGAACCCCCGGCTCCCTGGGGACCGCCGGCAGCGAAGACACCGACGCCCGCTTCTCCGCGGGGGCCAGTCGACCGCCCGAGCCGAACGGCTTTCGCCCGGTGAGCAGTTCGAACGTCACGACGCCGAGGGCGTACACGTCGGCCCGGCCGTCGAACCCGCCGGTCTGGAAGGCCTGTTCGGGCGCCATGTACGCGGGAGTGCCGGTGGTCACGGTCAGCCCCGACGCGTCGGCGAGCCGTTTCGCGCTGCCGAGGTCCGCGACGAGAACGGCAGCGGGCGTGCGGCCGGTGTCGAGCAGGAGGTTCGACGGCTTGACGTCGCGGTGGACGACGCCCGCGTCATGAAGCGCCTGAACGGCGTATCCGGCCTCGGCCGCCAGACGGAGCGCCTCGGTGGGCCGGCAGTGCCCGATCCGCTCGGCCAGCGTGCCGCCCCGGACGTGGTCCATGACGAAGTAGGGCCGGTCGTCCTGGACACCGACGTCGTGGACCCGTACGACACGTGGGCTGGAGATCCTTCGGAGCAGCCTCGCCTCCGCCAGGAACCGTTCTCGCACATCCGCGTTCGACGCCCAGTTGTCGGCCAGCACCTTGACCGCGACGTCCGTGTCGAACTCGGGGTCGTACGCCCTCCAGACGGTGGCGAACGAACCGGCTCCCAGCCTGTCCTCGAGGAGGTAACGACCCAGCTTCTGCATGTGGCACCATTCTGCCCGAGGTGCCGGGGGGCTCTGAACTCCGGTGCGGCCGCATGGGACTTGAAGCCGGCACGGAACGGAAACGGAAGACGGCAGGGTGATCGAAGAAGACGAGCTGGCAGAGCTCGTGACGTCCGCGCGGGCGGGTGACCGGGCGTCCATGGACCGCCTCCTCGTCAGGCTCCGGCCCAGGGTCATGCGCCGTTGCTCCCGGCTTCTTCCGCACCACGCCGACGCCGAAGAGGCCGCCCAGGACGCCCTGCTCTCCATCAGCACACATCTGCACGAGTACAGCGGGCGGGGCTCGTTCCTCGGGTGGGTGACGGTGATCGCCTCGAACGCCGCCAGGTCCACGTACCGCTCGATGCGCCGGCGCGCGGAGGACAGTCATGCCGTCGTTCCCGACGGTGTCGACCCTCGGACGACGAGCGTCATCGCGGGGACCCGCCTGGACCTCATGGAGTCGCTGGCCGCGCTCGAGGAGCGACATCCGGCCCTGGTGGAATCCTTCGTGCTCCGCGATCTCGGCGACCTGACCTATCTTCAGGTCGCCGAGATCACCGGCGCTCCCCTGGGCACGGTCAAGGACCGCATCCATCAGGCCCGCCGCTTCATGCGGGACCGCCTCGACGCCGGTTCCTGACACACCCCAACTTTCCACCCCCAACCCGCATCGGCCCCGCAGGAGCCGGGAGGTGCAGTCGTGCGAGCCCGGACGATCGTCGTCATCCTGGCGGTGGCCGCCGGGCTCGGTCTGCTGACCGGCCGTTTCGTCCTGCCCGCCCGCTCGGCTCCGGCGGCGGCGCACGGCGCCGCGCCGTCCTCGCCGGTGAGCGGTTCTCCCGCGCCGAAGCCCGCCGACGGGCCCGTGACCGACCGGCATCTGCTGGCGGCGGCCGAGTTCGAGGAGGTCGGGGTCACCCGGCGCATCCGCGTGCGCGACCGTGTCGGGGACGGCCACTACGCCAACGCGGCCTGCGCCGGGGAGAAGACCCTCGAGCAGACCCTGGGAGAGCAGGACGCGCACTTCCGCGGTCTGGTGACGACCGGGAGAACGGACGACAGCGATCCCACGCTGGCGGTCGACGCCGAGGACCAGGTCGCGCGCGAGGTCGCCGCTGAGGCCAGAACCCCCGCCCTGGCCCAGAACTACGCCCAGCGCCTCCTGCTGGAGCAGGTGCCGTGCCAGGAGGCGACGCCCTCTCACTGGGTCTACGGGCCGACACACACGATCGACGTCGCCGCGGGCATCACCGCGAGCTGGCTGGGTTCTTACGACGGCGACCTGAACACCACGGGAACCGCACCACGGGGCGAGGAGCCGTGCGGAGGCATCGCCATCCTCCGCAACGGCTCGCACTACGGCGTTCTGGAGGTCGACGCCTGCCTGGACACGGCCGCGATGACGCGCATCGTCCGTGCGGCGGTGACACGGCTGTGAGACGGTCCCGGCCCCGTCGGCAGAGGTGACGTGGCTCACGTCGATCGAGGCGGGCAGCCATCCAACTTCCGCCGTACGCGCTGCATCTCATGGGTGTACGAGGACGCGAACCGCGTCGTGATCACACAGGGGATGAAATGTTCGACAACCAGGCAACCGGCAAGAAGCTCTCGTGTCGCGGTCGTACCGCGGCAGTCGCAACCTCCGTCGGTGCCGCTCTGCTCGCCGTCGGCATCGGTATGACTCCCGCCGCCGCGGACACGAGCTCGCCGAGCCGGGTGGCAACGGCCCCGACCGCCAGGAGCGCTGCGCCCGGCCTCGGATCCGACAACCTGATCCAGAGCGACGACTTCTTCCAGCAGGGCCTGATGCCGGTCGGCGCGAGCGTGGACCTGACCGGCAAGCAGGCTCTCTCGGCGTGTTCCGGGGAGACGACGATGCGCACGCTCACCAAGGGGAGCGCGAGCGCCTACGCCGGTGTGACCTGGGCCTTCGACAGCAGCGGCTCCTCCCTCACCGAATCCGTCGCGGACGGTTCCACCGACGCGTCGGCGGTCTCCTACGAGAACCAGCTGAACAAGGTGGTGCGCGGTTGCCAGAACGAGCCGGCCGGTCACTGGTACTACGGTCAGGGGCACGCGATCACCGTCCCGGCCGGCGGGGGCACGTGGTATCCGGCCTTCGACGGCGACGGCAAGGTCGCCGGTGGCGTCGCGGTGATCCGTAGCGGTCACAGGTTCGGCATCGTCGAACTCACCGGTCAGCCCAGCGACGACCCCGGATACATGAAGGGCATGGCCGCCGTCGCGATCAACCGGCTGGCCGACTGATCCCTGCGCCACGGCGGACTTCCCGCGGTGTCCCGCAGGCGCCGCCGCGCCCTTTCCGACCCGCTGTGCCGCGGGTCGGAAAGGGGCGCGGCGGCATCCGTCCGTCACATGTTGATCATGTGGCCGGCCAGTCCGTGGACGGCCTCCTTGACCGCCTCTCCGAGCGTCGGGTGCCCGTGCACGTTGCGCGCGACCTCGTGGACCGTCAGGTCCCACTGCTGAGCGAGCGTCAGTTCCGGCAGCAGTTCGGTGACTTCGGGGCCGATCAGATGGGCGCCGAGGAGTTCGCCGTGGCGCGCGTCACTGAGGATCTTGACGAATCCCGCCGTCTCGCCCAGGCCGTGGGACTTCCCGTTCGCCGTGAACGGGAACTTCGCCACCTTGACGTCGAAGCCCCTCTCGCGCGCCTGTGCCTCGGTCCAGCCGAAGCTGGCGATCTGCGGCTGGCAGTAGGTCGCCCGCGGGATCATGACGTAGTCGAGTTCCATCGTCTCCGCGTCGGCGATCGTCTCGGCCGCCACGATGCCCATCGACTCGGCCGCGTGGGCGAGCATCAGCTTCGCCGTCACGTCGCCGATGGCGTAGATGTGCGGCACGCTCGTACGGCAGCGGGCGTCGATGTCGATCGCGCCGCGGTCGGTGAGCTTCACACCGGTGTTCTCCAGCCCGTAGCCCTGCACGCGCGGCTGGAAGCCGATCGCCTGGAGCACCTTGCCGGCCTCCAGCGTCTGCCGCTGCCCGCCCGTGGTCACCATGACCTTGACCGCGTCCCCGGAGTCGTCGATCGCCTCGACGCGCGTCGACGTGAGCACGTTGACGCCGAGCCGCTTGTAACGGCGGGCCAGTTCGGCGGAGACCTCCTCGTCCTCCAACGGGACGATCCGGTCGAGGAATTCGACGAGGGTGACCTGGACGCCGTAGTTGTGGAGCACGTAGGCGAACTCCACGCCGATGGCGCCGGCGCCCGCGATGACGATGCTGTCCGGGAGGGTGTCCGACAGGATCTGCTCCTCGTACGTCACCACGCGCTCGCTCAGTGAGGTTCCGGGGAGCAGCTTGGTGGTGGCGCCGGCGGCGATGATGCAGTTGCCGAAGGTGACCGTCTCGGAGCCGCCGTCGGTCAGGGCGACGTCCAGTGTGCGCTCGTCGCGGAAGGTGCCCCGGCCGGTGTACTGCGTGATCTTGTTCTTCTTCATCAGGTAGTGGACGCCCTTGACACGTCCGTCCGCCACCTTGCGACTGCGCGTGAAGGCCGCGCCGTAGTCGAAGCTCACCTCACCGTTCACCTGGATGCCGAAGGTCTTGGCCTCCTGGGTGAAGATGTGCGCTAGCTCGGCGTTGCGCAGCAGAGCCTTGGACGGGATGCACCCCACGTTGAGGCACACACCGCCCCAGTACTTCTCCTCGATGATCGCCGTGCTGAGTCCGAGCTGGGCCGCCCGGATCGCCGCGACATATCCTCCCGGGCCGGCGCCCAGGACCACCACGTCAAAGTGTGCGCTCATGACCTTCAGCCTAGAACGCCCCCGCCCCGGTGACGTGGCGAGCGCGGCCGTGAGGGCTCCGGGAACGCGTACGGGCCGGCCCCCGAGAGGGGGCCGGCCCGTACGTCAGGCGACGTCGGACGGTGTCAGGCGACGTCGGACGGCGTCGGACCTCACACGAGGTCGAACCGGTCCAGGTTCATGACCTTGTCCCAGGCGGCGACGAAGTCCTTCACGAACTTCTCCTTCGCGTCGTCGCTCGCGTAGACCTCGGCGAGCGCGCGCAGCTCGGAGTTCGAGCCGAAGACCAGGTCGGCACGGGTGCCGGTCCACTTGGCCTCGCCCGTGGCGGCGTCGCGGCCCACGAAGGTGTGCTGGTCCTCGGAGGTGGACTTCCAGGTCGTGCCCAGGTCGAGCAGGTTGACGAAGAAGTCGTTGGTCAGCACGCCCGGGGTGGCGGTGAACACGCCGTGGGCGGACTGGCCGGTGTTGGCGCCGAGCACCCGCAGGCCGCCGACGAGGGCGGTGGTCTCGGGAGCGCTCAGGGTGAGCAGGTTCGCCTTGTCGAGCAGCAGGTACTCGGCCGGCAGGCGGGTGCCCTTGCCGACGTAGTTGCGGAAGCCGTCCCAGGCCGGCTCCAGCGCGGCGAACGACTCGGCGTCCGTGTGCTCCTCGGTCGCGTCCACCCGGCCCGGGGTGAAGGGGACCTCCACGTCGAAGCCCGCGTCCTTGGCGGCCTTCTCGACCGCGGCGGCACCGCCGAGGACGATCAGGTCGGCCAGGGAGACCTTCTTGGCGCCGGAGTTGAACTCCGCCTGGACGCCCTCGAGGACGCTCAGGACGTGACGCAGCTGGTCGGGGTCGTTGGCCTCCCAGCCGCGCTGCGGCTCCAGGCGGATGCGGGCGCCGTTGGCGCCGCCGCGCTTGTCGCTGCCGCGGAAGGTGGACGCGGACGCCCACGCGGTGGACACGAGCTGGGAGACGGACAGGCCGGACTCCAGCAGCTTGGCCTTGAGCGCCGTGACGTCGGCGGCGTCGACGCCCTCGCCCTCCGCCTGCGGCAGCGGGTCCTGCCAGAGCAGGGTCTCCGCCGGGACCTCCGGGCCGAGGTACAGCGACTTCGGGCCCATGTCACGGTGGGTCAGCTTGTACCAGGCGCGGGCGAAGGCGTCCGCGAACTCGGCCGGGTTCTCGTGGAAGCGGCGCGAGATCTCGCCGTAGACCGGGTCGAAGCGCAGCGACAGGTCGGTGGTGAGCATCGTGGGGAGGCGCTTCTTCGAGGGGTCGTGCGCGTCCGGGATGATCGCCTCGGCGTCCTTGGCCACCCACTGCTTGGCGCCGGCCGGGGACTCGGACGGCTCCCACTCGTAGCCGAAGAGGATGTCGAAGAAGTCGTTGCTCCACTGGGTGGGCTTGGTGGTCCAGGTGACCTCCAGGCCCGAGGTGATGGCGTCCCCGCCCTTGCCGGTGCCGAAGCTGTTCTTCCAGCCCAGGCCCTGCTCCTCCATGGTGGCGGCCTCGGGGTCGGCGCCGACGCTCTCCGCCGGGCCCGCGCCGTGGGTCTTGCCGAAGGTGTGGCCACCGGCGATGAGGGCGACGGTCTCCTCGTCGTTCATCGCCATGCGGCGGAACGTCTCACGGATGTCGCGGGCCGCGGCGATCGGGTCCGGGTTGCCGTTCGGGCCCTCGGGGTTGACGTAGATGAGGCCCATCTGGACGGCGCCGAGCGGGTTCTCCAGCTCGCGGTCGCCGGTGTAGCGCTGGTCGTCGAGCCAGACGCTCTCGGGACCCCAGTACACGTCCTCGTCGGCCTCCCAGACGTCGGCGCGGCCGCCGCCGAAGCCGAAGGTCTCGAAGCCCATCTGCTCCAGCGCGACGTTGCCCGTGAGGATCATGAGGTCGGCCCAGGAGATGGACTGGCCGTACTTCTTCTTGACCGGCCACAGCAGACGGCGGGCCTTGTCGAGGTTGCCGTTGTCCGGCCAGCTGTTCAGCGGCGCGAAGCGCTGCTGCCCGCGGCCGCCACCGCCGCGGCCGTCGCTGATGCGGTAGGTGCCGGCGCTGTGCCAGGCCATACGGACCATCAGCGGGCCGTAGTTGCCGAAGTCCGCGGGCCACCAGTCCTGCGAGGTGGTCAGCACCTCGGCGATGTCCTGCTTCACGGCCGCGAGGTCGAGGTTGCCGAACGCCTCGGCGTAGTCGAAGTCCGCGCCGAGCGGGTTCGCCACCACGGGGTCCTTGGCGAGGATCTTCAGGTTGAGACGGTCCGGCCACCACTGGCGGTTTCCGCCGCCCTGGGTGGGGTGCGGAGCGCGGTCGTGCGCGACCGGGCAGCCGCCTGCGGCCTCCGTTTTCGCGTCGGTGACGATCGCGTCGTGGTTCTCAGACATGGGAATCCTTCCGGATGGGCCGGTCTCGGTGCTCAGCGACTACTGGTGGGGGGAACAGCCGGGGCGGGGCCCCGGCGGCCGGCCCCGGAACCGCCGACGTGGTCGACGGGGAGGCCGTTGTTTTCGGACGATAACGAGCAAAGGGGACGGTTCGTCGCGCGTCCGGAGGCGGGGATGTCGTACGCGGCTCGCACCGGACCGGCTGGACCGGTCCGACACGGGGTACGCATCCCGCCACGGCGAGCGGACGGAGGGCTGGGTGCGACGTGCGGGGAGGTGTGGCGCAGGGCTGCCCGTCACGGCGGCGGTCGCGCCGCCGCCGGGGCCGCCCCGGGCTCCGGGAGCCTCCCGGGCCGCGTGTCACGGCGGCCGTCACGCGCAGGCCGGCGCCGCGTGGTTCCACGGCGGTGGTCCCGACATCTGTGTCTCTCCTGCTCGTGCCGAAGTGTTCTTGTCCCTTGGCCAGTGCCGAAACAGATCCTACAATGGACAGAGTCCAAGTCAAGATGAACACCAGGCCCATATTCGATCGGACCCAGGATGCGCCCCGATAAACTGCGGGTCCCACTGATCCCGAAAAGGTGAACCGACATGAGTGACCTGCTGGAGCGACTGCGAGGACGCGGCTGGCGCATGACTTCCCAGCGGCGTGTCGTTGCGGAGGTCCTCGACGGCGACCACGTGCACCTCACGGCCGACGAGGTGCACGCCCGCGCGGCCGAGCGGCTGCCCGAGATCTCCCGGGCGACCGTCTACAACGCCCTGGGCGAGCTGGTCCTGCTCGGCGAGGTCATCGAGGTCTCCACCGACGGCCGCGCCAAGCGCTACGACCCCAACGCGCACCGCCCGCACCAGCATCTGGTGTGCTCCGCCTGCGGCACCGTCCGCGACGTCCACCCGACCGGCGACCCGCTGGCCGACCTCCCGGCGACGGAACGGTTCGGTTTCACGGTGGCCGCCGTCGAGGTCACGTACCGGGGGCTGTGCCCTTCGTGCGCCTAGCGCCTGCCCGGCACCGGGGCCTTGTGTCCGGGGCCTGCCGCGGCGCCAGGACCTGGCCTAGGCTTCGGACATGATCAAGAGCGAGCGGGACCTCTCACCGGCGATACGGATCCGGCCGGGCGGCCCCGCCGACGAGCCGGTCATCCTGGACATGCTCGACAGAGCGGTGATCTGGATGAACGCCCGGGGCAACACCGAGCAGTGGGGCACGACCCCGTACTCGAGGACGGCGGGCGGGGCCGAGCGCGTGCGGCGGTACCTGACCGAGAACGCGCCCTTCGTCGCGGAGGCCGGCGGAACACCCGTGGGAGCCATGGTCCTCGACACCGGGCCCAGTCCGCAGATGCCGATCGAGGCCGCCGGAGAACCCGAGCGGTACGTCCGGCTGCTGGTGTCCGACCGCCGGTACGCCGGGCACGGCATCGGGGCGGCGCTGCTGGCCCACGCCGCCGAGGAGACGCGGCGGGCCGGCGTCGGACTGCTCAGGGTCGACTGCTGGGCGGGCGGCGGGGGTGAGCTGGTCGCGTTCTACGAGCGCCAGGGATTCACCCCCGCCGAACGGTTCCTGTCCGGAACCTGGCCGGGCCGGGTGCTGACCCGGCGGATCGACGCACCGCCACGTGATCCGAACGACAGGCTCTAGCGGTCAGACGAGGTAGTCGGCGACGAGTTCGGCGAACTCCTCGGGTGCCGCGAGCCTGACCCCGAGCGTCTCGGCCTTGGCGCGCTTGGACCCGGCGCCCTCACCGGCGACGACCAGCGTCGTCCTCTTCGACACGCTGGAGGAGGAACGGCCCCCGGCGCGCTCGATCAGCTCGTTCATCTGGTTGCGGCTGAGCGCCTCCAGGGCCCCCGTCATCGCGCCGGTGACCACCACCGTCATCCCGGCCAGCGGCCCGCCCGCCGTCTCGTCCTCCTCCGCGTCCGGACCGTCCTCGCCGGGCGCGGCGGGCGGAGTCGCCCCGGGCTCGGTCATGTTGACCCCGGCGGCGACGAGCCTGTCGATGAGCGGGGCGAGTTCGGCCAGCTCCGCGACGATCGAGGGAGCCTTCTCCGTGCCGATGCCCTCGACCTGCTGCATCGTTTCCGCATCCGCCGCGCGTATGGCGTCCATGGTGGCGAAGTACCGCGCGATGCGCCGGGACATGGAGCGGCCGGTACCGCGGACACCGAGCGCGCACAGCACCCGGGACAGAGGTCTGCCCTTGGCCGTCCCGATCGCCGCGAGGAGGTTGTCCGTACTGGTCTCGCCCATCCGTTCCAGGCCGAGGAGCTGCTCGCGGGTCAGGTCGAACAGACCGGCGAGATCGGCGACCAGACCGGCCTCGACGAGCTGGACGACCCGTGTGTGTCCGAGGCCCTCGATGTCGAGCTGGTCGCGGCCCGCCGCGTACGAGAGCGCGGCGACAAGACGGCAGTTGCGGCCCTGCTCGCAGCGCCAGCGCTGTTCGCTGGTGTCGATGGCGGATCCGCAGTTCGGGCACGCCTCGGGGAAGAGGATGGGCTGTTCCTCGCCGGTGCGCAGATGGGCGACGGGCGCTTCGACGCGGGGGATGACGTCGCCGGCGCGGTGGACCATCACATGGTCGCCGAGACGCAGATCGCGACGCGTGATGTCCGCCGGGTTGTGCAGGGTGGCGTACGTGATGGTGGAGCCGTCGATCTCGACCGGTTCCAGCACCGCGCGCGGGGCGACGATGCCGGTGCGGCCCACGTTCCACTCGACCGCCAGCAGCCGGGTGATCTTCTCGACGGCCGGGAGCTTGTACGCGATCGCCCAGCGCGGCGCGCGTGAACCGGACCCCGCGGCCCGCTGGTCGGCCGCGAGGTCCGCCTTGACGACGATCCCGTCGATGCCGAACGGCAGCTCGGCGCGCAGCGCCCCGATCTCCTGGACGCGGGTCAGGACCTGCTCGGTGGTCGCCGCCGTGATGCCGGGGACGGCCGTGCTCGCGGTGGTGTTCACGCCCAGCTCGGCGGCGCGCGCCATGAGTTCGCTGTGCGCGAGCTCGTCCAGCCGGGCGGCCGTACCGGTGTCGGTGCCGGGCGTCGGCAGCAGTCCGTAGCCGAAGAAGGTCATCGGAACGGTGTAGGCGCGCTCCTTGGCGCGCAGCGTGCCCGCCGCGGCGTTGCGGGGGTTGGCGAAGGGCTGTCCGCCGTGCTCGGTGCGCACCTCGTTGGCGTGCTCGAACTGCGCCGTCGTCATGAGGACTTCGCCGCGGACCTCCAGGGTGAGCGGCTCGGTGAGCTCACGGGGCAGGCCCTCGATCGTCCCTATGGCGTGCGAGACGTCCTCACCGGCCGTGCCGTCCCCGCGGGTGATCAGCCGGGTGAGCCGGCCCTGGCGGTAGCGCGCGGCGACGGCCAGGCCGTCGAGCTTCGGCTCGACGCTGTAACGCTCCACCTCATGCCCGGTCCGGCGGGCCAGCGACGCCGTCCAGGCGGTGAACTCCTCGGACGAGAAGACGTTGTCCAGGCTCAGCATCGGCACCGTGTGCGGGACGTCGCCCTCGACGGCGCCGCCCGCGACCTTCCCGCTCGGCGAGTCGGGCAGCACCTGATCGGGATGCTCGGCCTCCCACGCGGCGATGCCCCGTACCAGCCGGTCGTACGCGTCGTCGTCCAGCGCGGACGTGCCGCCCCCGTAGTAGGCGGCCGACGCCTTCACCGCGTCCTCGACCGCCTGCGCGTAGGCGACGGCATCCACGATCACTGCAACAGGTGTTGTCATACCCGCCATCCTGCCTGCCACCACTGACAACGCCCTCCGGCAGGAGTCTGCGGGGCACGAGGTGCGGTCGATGACGGTGCCCGAGCAGAGCGTCGTGTCGCGCGACGACAACACCGCCGAGAGCCGTATCCGGCTCGGCCGGCACGCGGCGCGCAAGGGCTGGGCCTGACGGACCGTCGGGGGGCGTCCTGGACGTCTGGAGTCAGTGTCCGCGGACCGCGGGAGAGGGCCGCGGGGACCGGGTGACGACGAGGTCGGGCTCGTGCGGACCGGGAGGCAGGCCCGTGTTGACGTCCGCCTGGCGCAGTTCGGCGAGCAACTCGGTCTGCCCGGCCAGCAGTTCGGTGAGGATGCGGCGGGCGGCGCGCAGCAGTTCGGCGACGTCGCCGCCCGCCAGCGCGTAACTGACGGTCGAACCCTCGCGGATGGACACCACGATGCCCGAGCGGCGCAGCACGGCCAGCTGCTGCGAGAGGTTGGACGGTTCGACCTCGATCTCGCTGAGCAGGTCGCGCACCGAGACGGGGCCGCTCTGCAGCAGTTCCAGGACCCGGATGCGTACGGGGTGTCCGAGCATGCGGAAGAACTCGGCCTTGGCCTGGTAGAGGGGGACCTGCCTGGTCAAATCGTTCGCTCCCTGCCGCCTGGGGACGGGCTGTTTCTCCGGCTGGTGCGGTGGCTGTCCGCGTGCCCGCCGCGAACCGTGCCTGAAGACCGATCCTGGCGGCTCCGCCTCCGCACGCCCACGCGATTGACTCCATCTGGATGTACCTAATTGAAGAAGTCTTCAAGTCGTGGGCATGCGGAGGCGTGGGGAACGTGGTTGTCTACACCTCTAGTTCGGCTTCGATGCGTGCGAGCTGGTGGCGGGCCATGGCCAGGTTGGACGTCGTCTTGTTGAGCACGAGGTACAGGAACAGCCCGTTGCCGTCGCGGCCCGTGAGCGGCCGGATCAGGTGGTACTGACTCGAGAGCGTGATGAGTACGTCCTCGATCTTGCTCTTGAGCCCGAGGTGTTCCATGGTGCGCACCTTGGCCCGGACCACGTCGGTGTTGCCGGCCGCGGCGACGTTCAGGTCGAGGTCCTTGCCGCCCCCCAGCGTGCCCAGCGCCATGCCGCTCGTGTAGTCGACGAGGGCGACGCCGAGCGCGCCCTCGATCGACGTCATCGTCTCCTTGAGGGAGATCTCCACATTTGCCATACCGATGTCTCCTTCGGGTCACCGCGCGGACGGAGGAGTTCCCGACCGGCCGGTGTCCCGGACACTACGGACCGTCCGCCGTGGGCGGCCGGGTTGTTTCGGGACTGGCGGAAGGAGCGCCGAAAGGCGTACGGCGTGACAGGTAATTGATCGCCGCTGGCCCGTCATTGATCACGAATGGCGTCCGGCGTCCGCCGCGCGGGTGGCGGCGAACTCCGCGAACCACGCCAGCATCTCCGGGTGGGTGATGGAGCCCGCGCTGCTGACCTCGCCGGGGCGGGCGCCCTGGAGGACGCGCTTGACCGGGACCTCGAGCTTCTTGCCGGTGAGGGTGCGCGGGACGGCGGGGACCGGCACGATCGCGTCGGGCACGTGGCGCGGCGACAGCCGGCCCCTGATGGCCGTGGCGATGCGGCGGCGCAGGCCGTCGTCGAGCGTGGTGCCCTCGGCGGGCACGACGAACAGCGGCATGAAGTAGGCGCCGTCGGGCTCCTCGACACCGATGACGAGACTGTCGGCGATCTCGGGCAGCTGGTCGACCACGGCGTAGATGTCGGCCGATCCCATGCGGACCCCGGAGCGGTTCAGGGTGGAGTCGGAGCGTCCCGCGACGACGACCGACAGGTCGGCGTCGATGGTGACCCAGTCGCCGTGCCGCCAGACCCCGGGGTAGGTGTCGAAGTAACTGGCCCGGTAGCGGGTGCCGTCCGGGTCGCCGACGAAGCGGAGCGGCATGGACGGCAGCGGCGCCGTCACCACCATCTCGCCCTGCCCGCCCGTCAGCGGACGCCCCTCGAGGTCCCAGGAGGCCAGGGCCACGCCGAGGGCGGGCGCCTGGATGCGGCCGACGCGGACGGGCAGCAGCGGGGTGCTTCCCGCGAGGACCGAGCAGACGTCGGTGCCGCCGCAGATGGACTGGAGCCGCGCTCCGGGCAGCCGGTCGTGGACCCACCGCCAGGTGCCGGGCGGCAGGGTCGACCCGGTCTGCAGGACGGTCCGCAGCCGGCCGAGCCCGAAGGCGTCCGCGGGACGCGTGTCCGCCTTCTCGGCCGCGGTGAGATAGGCGGCACCCAGACCGAGCACGGTCGCCCCGGTCCGCTCGGCGATCTCCCAGACGCCGTCGACGCCGGGGTACGTGGGGCTGCCGTCGTACAGGACGACGGTGCTGCCGTGCAGCAGTCCGCCGACCAGGAAGTTCCACACCATCCAGCTCGTGGAGGTGACGAAGAGGTAGCGGTCGTCCGCGCGCAGGTCGACGCCCAGGCCGAGCGCCTTGAGCAGTTCGACGACGATCCCGCCGTGGCCCTGCACGATCCCCTTCGGTATCCCCGTGGTTCCCGACGACCACAGGATCCACAGCGGGTGGTCGAAGGGCACGTCGGCGAACTCCGGCGGGCCGTCCGCCGCGGGCAGCGCCGACCAGGTGTGCTGGTGGACGTCAGGCCGCCCGGACCACGGTTCGGCCGGGGCGGGGAAGAGGCTGTCGACGGCGAGGACGTGGCGGACGGTGGGCAGCCCGTCCACGAGTTCGGCGACCTCCGGGCGCCTGTCGTAGCTCTTGCCGCCGTAGCGGTACCCGTCCGCCGCGACCAGGACCACCGGCCGCGCCTGGCGGAGCCGGGCGAGCACGGAGGGCGTGCCGAAGTCCGGCGAACAGGCGGTCCACACGGCGCCGACGGCGGCCGTGGCGAGCAGCGCCACCACGGTCTGGCGGAGGTTGGGGAGGTATCCGGCCACGCAGTCGCCGGGCTCCACGCCCATGCGGCGCAGCGCCGCCGAGACGTCGGCCACCTGTCGGCGCAGTTCGTGCCAGGAGGTCTCCTCGGGCGCCCCGTCCTCGGTCAGGCAGACGAGGGCGGGGCGGGCGTCGGTCGCCCGGGCGAGGCAGCGTTCGGCGAAGTTCAGCCGGGCGCCGGGGAACCACGTGGCACCTGGCATCGAGGCGTCGCCCAGCACCGCGTCGTAACCGCTGACCGCGTCCAGCCCGTAGAACTCCCACACCGCCGACCAGAACGCCGCGAGATCGGTGGAGCTCCACCGCCACAGCTCGGCGTAGCCGGAGAACCGCAGTCCCCGTACGTCGCTCAGCCAGTCCATGAAGCCGGCGACGCCGGACCCCTCCAACTCGGCGCGACCGGGGGACCACAGCAGGTCGGTGTCGGTGTTCATCGGATGCCTTCCTGGGCTGGACGCGGTGTCTCAGACGGTTTCCGCGTCGTGGAGCAGTTCTTCCGCGCGCGGCCACGGGCCGTGGCCGGACGCGGGGTTGAGATGGCCGACCTCGCCGAGTTCCACCAGGGCGCCGCCCCAGTCGCCGGCCAGTGCGGCGATCCGCTCGGCCGCGCCGAGGGGGTCGTTCGCGCTGGCCGCGACGATGCTCGGGAAGGGCAGCGGGGTCCGGGGCACCGGTGTCCAGCCGTTCTCGCGGAGCACCTCCGGGGTCGGGTAACCCTCGGGGAGCGGGGTGTCGAAGTCCGGCGGTGTCGCGAGCAGCGCTCCGCGCACCTGGGCCGTGTGCTCCTGGGCCCAGTGGACCGTGGTGATCACGCCGGCGCTGTGCGCGACGAGGACGACGGGGCCCCCGGCCTCCGAGACCACCTTGTCGAGCGCCGCCACACGGGCCTCGCGGCTCAGGGCGTCCTCGGTGAGCGGCGGGACGGTGAGCACGGTGCGCCCGGCCTCGGCCAGCCGGTCCGCCAGCAGGGTCTGCCAGTGGTCGGCGACGTGGTCGCGCAGCCCCGGGACGATCACGACCACCGGGCCGGTGGTCCCGGTGACCGGAGCGGAGGCCCCGGTCACCGGGTCGGTTCCGGCGCTCACGCGGTCACCACCGTCTCCGCCGGTTCCGCCGCGGGGGCGGGGCCGTCCGTCAGACGTCGCAGGTCACGCTCGTAGAAGTGGCGTCCGACCAGGAACGCCGCGGTGGCGGCGAGCGCCGCGAGCGGGACGATCCGCAGGGCGCCGAGCAGCCCCATGCCGTCGGCGAGCGCGCCCGTCACGGCGGGCCCGGGAGCCAGCCCGAGCAGGCTGTTGGCGAGGGTCAGGGTGGCGAAGGCCGTCGCGGAGATGGCCGCGGGGGTCAGGTTGGCCACCATGGCGGTCGCGGGACCGGCCGTGCCGGCCGACAGCAGGGCTCCGGCCGCCAGCACCGCCAGCTGGAGGGGGCCGGTCGGCAGCTGGAAGGCGGCCATGAGCAGGACGAGCGAGCCGAGGCTGCACCCGATGGCGACCGCCCACTTGCGGATGGGGAACGCCCGGCAGATGCGGTCGGAGACGATGCCGCCGCCGATCATGCCGACGCCGATGACGAGGATGAAGATCCCGGCGGTCGCGCCCGCCTTGGCGGTGGGCATGTCGTAGTAGCGGTTGAAGTAGCTGGGCAGCCAGGCCATCAGGGACGCGGCGATGAACAGCTGGAGACCGCTGCCCACGTAGGCGCTGATCACCGACACGGAGGAGAACAGCCGGGGCAGCAGCGTACGCAGCCGTCCCTGGAGTCCGGGACCGGACTCGGCGTCGGCGGGAGCGTCCTTCGGCCGCAGCCTCTTCTCGGTGACGACGAGGCCGTAGACCGCGGCCAGCACCAGGCCGAAGACGCCCATGACGCCGAACGCCCAGCGCCAGCCGAAGTGTTCGGCGACGGCGCCGCCGACCGACACACCGAGGACCGAGCCGAAGGCGCCGCCCGCGATGAAGGCACCGGAGAGGGTGGCGCGCAGGCCCAGGGGGAAGATGCTCAGGACGACGGCGATGCCGACGCTTCCGTACGCCGCCTCGCCGATGCCGACGAAGAGCCGGCCGACGAACATCTGGTCGTAGTTCGCGGAGAGCGCGCAGCCGAGGGTCGCCACGCTCCACATCACCGCGGCGAGCAGCAGGCTCTTGACCCGTCCCCAGCGGTCGGCGATCAGGGACATGGGGAAGGTGAGCAGCCCGACCATGAGGGCGACGATGCTGCTGAGCGTGCCGAGCCTGGCGTCCGAGAGCAGCCATTCGCTCTTGAGGTCAGGGAAGACGGCGTTGAGGACCTGCCGGGACATGTAGTCGGACAGCAGCAGGCCGAAACTGAGGGCGAAGACCACCCAGGCGTAGCGTCGGGACACGGGCCATCCGGACGAGGCGGTCGTGTCCGCCCCGGGGACGGGGCCGGCAGTGGTGTGCAACTCCATTGTCATCACCTCACGCGCTGTTGGAAAAGAGAGGTCAGAACGGTCTGTCGCCGACGATTCCCGCGCGCTCCATGCGGCGGACGGCGGGCCAGTAGTCCTGTACGGCGTAGTGCTGGGTGGAGCGGTTGTCCCAGATGGCGACGCTGTTCGGGGTCCAGCGCCAGCGCACCTGGTACTCCGGGATCGAGGCCTGGGCGATCAGGTGGTTGAGCAGGAGGCTCGCGCCGGGGGCGAAGTCGTGCCCGAACCGCACGTTCCCGGGCGTGTGGTAGTTGACGAAGTGGGTGGTGAACGCGTTGACGAAGAGGATCTCCTCCCCGGTCTCCGGGTGGACGCGCACCACCGGGTGCTCCGCGTCCGGGAACTGCGCCTTGAGGGCGTGCCGCTTCTCCTCGGGCATCACGGCGCCGAAGGTGGCCTCGATGCTGTGCCGGGCCCGCAGCCCCCGGATCTTGGTACGGACGTCCTCGGGCAGCCGGCGGTACGCCTCGGCCATGTTGACCCAGATGGTGTCCCCGCCGACGGGCGGCCCCTCGATACAGCGCAGCACCGCGCCCATCGCCGGGTTCTCGCGCCAGGTGCCGTCGGTGTGCAGGGCGTTCTCGTAGTGCTCGGCCGGGCTGTCGAGGTCCTTGTAGATCCGCACCAGGCCGGGGTGCTCGGGGTCGCTGCCGGCCACCGGGTGGTCCTCCAGCTCGCCGAAACGCCGGGCGAAGGCGACGTGTTCGGCACGGGTGAAGTCCTGGTCGCGCAGGAACAGCACCTTGTACTGGAGCAGCAGGGACTTGATCTCGGCGAAGAGGTCGTCGTCGCGTGCGGCGTCGGCGAGGTCCACACCGGACAGTTCCGCGCCGATCGTGCAGGTCAGCGGTTCGACCCGGATCGAGCCGCGGTGATGGGCGCGGACCTGCGCGCCCTCGGGGGGAGCGAGCGTGTGTTCCATGGTGCTTCCTCCTGGAGGCAGTTGAGTTGACCGAGGGGAAGTGCTGGGAAACGCGCGGGAGTCGCCCGCACGCGGGTTCCGGCGGTCGAAGGACCGACCGCGGGAAGTGCCGGGAACCGAAGGGGAGTCGAGCGCGGGAGGCGCCGGGGTCAGAGGACGAAGACGGACGATCCGGTGGTCCGGCCCGCTTCCAGTTCGCGGTGCGCCTGGGCGGCGTCCTCCAGGGCGAAGCGCTGGTTGACCTGGATGTCGATGCGGCCGGAGACGACGTGGTCGAAGAGCTCGCCGGCGAGCTCCGCCCGTTCCGCGGGGTCAGCGATGTAGTCGGCGAGCGCGGGCCGCGTGACGAACAGGGAGCCCTGGACGGCGAGTTGCATCGCGTCGATGGGCGGTACCGGTCCGGAGGCGGTGCCGAAGCAGACGAGCAGGCCGCGGCGGCGCAGCGAGGCGAGCGAGGAGGCGTACGTGGTCTTGCCGACGCTGTCGAAGACGACCGGGACCCCGGCCCCGTCGGTGAGTTCGCGCACCCGCTCGGCCACGTTCTCCCGCTGGTAGTGGATGACGTGGTCGCAGCCGTGCGCCCGGGCCAGTTCGGCCTTCTCCTCGGTGGAGACGGTGCCGATGACGTTCAGTCCGAGGAGCTTGGCCCACTGGCAGACGATGAGGCCGACGCCGCCCGCCGCCGCGGTCAGCAGGATCGTGTCGCCCTCCTCGAGGGGGTGGATCCTGCGGAGCAGGTACGAGGAGGTCAGGCCGCGCATGGTCATCGCCGCGGCGGTCTCGAAGGCGATGCCGTCCGGCAGCTTGATCAGGGAGCCGACGGGCATGACGCGCTCGGTGCTGTAGGCGCCGAGCGGGCTTCCGGTGTACGTGACCCGGTCGCCCTCGGCGAACCCGGTGACGCCCGCGCCGACCGCCTCGACCACGCCCGCCGCCTCGACGCCGAGTCCGGCGGGCAGCGGCGCCGGGTAGAGCCCGGTACGGAAGTAGGTGTCGGCGAAGTTGAGTCCGACGGCGTGGTGGCGGATCCGGACCTCACCGGGGCCGGGGTCGCCGACGACGACCTCCTCCCAGCGCAGGACCTCGGGACCGCCGGTCTCCTTGAATCGAATGGCGTGGGCCACGGGGGCGCTCCGTTGTTCGTGTCGGGTGGATGGGGCAGAGGAAGGGGCCGCCGGAACCGGGGGGTCTGGCCCCGGCGGCCCCGTGGCGTGGCGAACCGGCCGGTGCGGGAGCCGGACGGGCGGTCCCGGGGCCCGTCCCGCAGGCGGGCGGGCCCACGGACGGACCGGGGCCGGAGGCACGGACCTGTCCGGACGTATGGACCTGTCCGGAGGCATGGACCTGCCCGGAGGCGCGGACCGGCGCGGATGTACGGACCGGCGCGGCGGGGAGCCGAGGGATCAGGCGTCGCGGAGCATGAAGCCGCGCTGTCCGGGACGGCGGTTGGGCACCATGCCGAGCTGGGCGAGCGTCTCGTCGGTGCTCGAGTAGGTCTCGCCGATCTTGTAGATCTTCCTGGCCTCCGCGCCGGTCGCGATGTCACGGCCGAGCGCCTGGGAGATCTGCACCATCTGCTCGACCTGCTCGACACTGGACATGCGCTCGCCCTTGCGACGCCACAGGTTGTCCTCGTTGCCCACCCGGACGTGCACTCCGAGCGCGATGCCGATCGCGTTCATGGGCGCCACGGCACGCATGGAGCTCTCGATGGTGAGGACGGCGCCGTCGGGGACGCGACGGACGAACTCGATCAGGTCCGCGGGGTGGCGGCCCGCGAAACCGCCGCCGATCGCGACGTAGTTGAGGACCAGCGGGCCCGTGTAGACACCGGACCGGATGAGCCGCTCCACAGTTTCGAGCTGGGCCAGGGTGGCGAGCTGGAAGTGCGGCTGGATACCGCTCTCGCCGAGGCGCTTGAGGTGCTCCAGGTAGAAGTCGGGGCCGGCCTCCAGGTACATGTCCCGGTACGCCTTGTAGTAGTCGGGCTTGGCGATCGAGGTGCCCTCCAGGTCGTCGTCGGTCATGATCTCGACGATGTTCATCTGGCTGGTGTTGATCGCGATCGTCACCTGGTCCGGCTTCGGGTCCAGGTCGGCGAGCATGTGACGGCTGTCGAAGTCGAGCCACTTGGCTTCCGAGCCCTCGCCCTCCGGGGCGAAGGAGATCGACCCGCCGATCTGCAGGACCATGTCCGGCACGGCCTCGCGCAGTCGTCCGATCAGCTCGTTGAACATGGACAGGCGCTTGGAGCCCTTGCCGTCCAGCTCACGGACGTGGATGTGGAGAACGGTGGCACCGGCGTTGTAACAGTCGACGGCCGCCTGTACGTGCTCGTCCATCGTCAGGGGAAGGTCGTCGGCGTCGCCGGGAAGCCATTCGGGCCCGTAGGGAGCGGCCTGGATGACGAGTTTTTCCTGGTTCTCGGGGAAGAGCGAGTCGTCGTGGAAATGCACGGTCCGTCTCCTTCGTCGGATCGGTGATCACTCGCCGGGGGCATCGCCGCTCACTGCGCGGCCTCGGACGTCCGGCGGGGATCGATGCGGGTCACCGGTGAAAGCGGGCGTGGGGCGGCCCGCTGCGGTCGGCCGGTCCGGAGGGAGCCCGGGGGAGTGGTTCGGCTCCCTCCGACGGCAGACCGCGTTCTGCTGTGCGGTGGTGCAAAGGTAGGGCCGAGTCCGGGGACGCGCTTGCCTTCAGGGGACGGATGATTTGTCATTTGGGGACATCGGTGCGGCGGAGAGCCGGGCGGGGAGGCGCACGGCCGGAGAACGGACCCCGCCCACCACTCCAGTCGCACAAGGGGAGTTGCTACGAGGGCCTGCTCCCGCGCCACGCCCTCGGGCTGCATCCGAACTGCTCGCGGAACCACCGCGAGAACCCGCTCGGCGACGAGAAGCCCAGCAGTTCGGAGATCTCCGTGAGCGATCGCCGGGGGTTCGCCACGAACTGCTCCGCCAGATGGCGCCGGGTGACGTTGAGGAGCGAGGAGAACGTCTCGCCCGACTCGGCCAGGTGGCGGTGGACCGTGCGCCGGTCGACCCCGAGGCTGCGGGCGACCTGCTCGACCGAGCAGCGCCCGGTCGGCAGCAGCACCTCGATGAGTTCACGCACCCGGTCCGCGGCGGTGGTGTCCTTCGGTACGGCGATCGCGTCGAAGTACTGACGGGCGTACTCGCGCATCAACGGGTCCGCCATGGCGTTGGGCGCGTCGAGGTCGTCGGCGTAGAAGACGATCCCGTCGATCTCGCGGCCGAACTCCACGATGGGCCCGAACGCGTGCAGGTGCGTCGAGGCGTCCGCCGGCGCGGGGTGCCGGAACCACACGGACAGCGGCTGCCAGCGGGCGTGCAGGAAGTCGCTGAGGATGCGGTGGAAGGCGGCGACGGCCAGCTCCGTCGCCTGCCGGGACTGCATGGCCTCGCCGAGCCGCAGGTCCACCTTCAGCGTGGCCAGTCCGTCGCCCTCGGACAGCCGGGTGTGCAACACCTCGTTGTACATGTACTGGTGACGGATCAGCAGTTCCAGCGCGCTGCGCACGTCCGGTTCCTCGCGGACCACGAGACTGATCGGACCGAGCGTGGAGAACCGGCGGAACTCCGCGAGCAGTATCCCGAAGTCCTCGCGGCCCGACTCGGCCGCCGACAGCTCCAGCACCTGGACGGCGGCCGTGCCGGAGATCCACCGGTCCTGGACCGTGAGGGCGGCGGTGTCCAGGCCCACCCGTTTCAGCAGCGCCTGCGGATCGATGTCCATGGAGCGGCACAGCTCGACGTAGCCGCTCAGGGCGGCGGTGCGGACCAGAGGTCTCATGGGGCACGCTCCAGGGATGTCCCGAAAAGCCAAATCTCCTGTCCCGCCATGACAAGCGTGGCGGTGGTCGAGGAACCTAGCATGACGCCGTTCACCTGCCGGGCCGCTCATGGGGGGCCGCTCACCGGCAGGTGAACGCGCAATGGATTGGAGGCGAACATGACAGGACTGACGGACCCGGACCGGGTGACGTCCCCGCCCACGTCCCACCCGGTCCCGGACCGGGCCGCGGCGCCGGCCCGCCCGGACCAGGCCCCGCCCACGCCCTGCTCGGGCCCCTCGGTGTGGACGGGCCCGGAGCTCGCCCGCCCCGAGCAGTGGCGGACGCACCTGTCGGACACCGAGCTCGCGGAGATCGACTCCGCCCTGCGCGAGACCCGCAGACGGGACCTCACCCTGCTGAGGCTGACGGCCGCCGACTTCCCGCTCCCCGGCCTCGCCGCCTGCCTGGCCCGCCTCTCCGACGACCTCGAACACGGACGGGGCTTCGCGGTCGTCCGGGGCGTCCCCGTCGAGCGGCTCGGCGAGACGGCCGCGAGCACGGTGTTCTGGGGGATCGGCAGGCATCTGGGCCACCCGGTGCCGCAGAACGCCGACGGGCTCGTCCTCGGCCACGTCAGGGACACCGGACGCAGCCTGAGCGACCCCGCCGCACGCGGCTACGAGACCCGGGAGGCCCTGCCCTTCCACACCGACCCCACCGATCTCCTGGCCCTGCTGACGCTGCGCACGGCCGGCGCCGGCGGACGCGTCTCCCTGGCCAGCGCGGCCGCCGTCCACAACGCGGTGCTGGAGCTGCGCCCCGACCTCGCCGGGCGCCTGTACGGCACGTACCACTTCGACCGCAGGGGCGACCACGCCCCCGGAGAGCCGCCCTGCGCGGCGGCCCCGCTGGTCTCCCGCCCCGACGGTCTGGCCGGCGCGCCGAACATGCGGTACAACCGGCGCTACATCGAATCCGCCCAGCGCTTCCCCGAGGTGCCCCGCCTGGAACCGGCGGACCGGGAACTCTTCGATCTCGTCGACTCCCTGGCCGCCTCCCCGGAGTACCGGCTCGACCTCGACCTGCGGGCCGGGGACCTGCTCCTGCTCAACACGCACCGGGTGATGCACGCCCGTACGGCGTTCGAGGATCATGGACCGTCCGGACACGAACGCCACCTCCTGCGCCTCTGGCTGGCCTTCCCGCAGGGACCCGGCGGCCAGGACGCACCCCCCTGGGTCACGCTTCGCGATGTGATCCGACCACGCGGCACCGCCGCGCCCCGCGCGACGAATGCAAGGAGAAACCCGGCATGACCAATCTCGTCACCCTTCTGGCCGCCACCTGCCTGGCGCACGGCGAGCGCGTCGCCGTCCGCCACGACGACGACACGCTCACCTACGCCGAACTCGACGACGCCAGCGCACGGGTGGCCGCGCTGCTGCGGGACCGCGGCGTCCTGCCCGGCGACCGCGTGGCGCTGACCATGCCCAACGTCCCGACGTTCCCGGTCCTCTACTACGGCATCCTGCGGGCCGGCGCCGTCGTCGTCCCGATGAACCCGCTGCTCAAGGCCCGCGAGGTCGCCTTCACCCTGCGCGACTGCGGAGCGCGCGTCGCGCTGGTGCACCCCCTGTTCGCCGACGAGGTCACGAAGGCCGCCGCGGAGACGGGCACCGACTGCCTGGTGACCGGCTCCGAGGGCTTCGACGCCCTGCTGCGCGGCCACGAACCCCTGCGCGACACCCCGGACCGGGCCGACGACGACGCCGCCCTCATCCTCTACACCTCCGGCACCACCGGAACGCCCAAGGGCGCCGAACTGTCCCACCGGAACCTGGCGAGCAACACCCTCACCACGGCCGAGACCCTCCTCCAGGTCGGACCGGAGGACGTGCTCTTCGGCGGTCTGCCGCTCTTCCACGCCTTCGGCCAGACCTGCGCGCTCAACACGGCCGTCGCGGCCGGCGCCACCCTGACCCTGCTGCCCCGCTTCGACCCGCGAAGCGCCCTGGAGATCATCGCCCGGGACGGGGTCACCGTCTTCCTCGGCGTGCCGACCATGTACGCGGCGCTGTTGCACGCCGAGCTTCCCGACGGCTTCGACGCCGGCCGGCTGCGCCTGGCCGTCTCGGGCGGGGCCGCGCTCCCGGTCGAGGTCCTGCACGGTTTCGAGCGGCGCTTCGGCGCGGCCGTGCTGGAGGGCTACGGGCTGTCCGAGACGTCACCGGTCGCCGCGTTCAACCACCCGGACCGTCCGCGCAAGGCGGGCTCGATCGGCGTTCCCATCCGCGGGGTCGAGATGCGGCTCGTCGCCGAGGACGGCGGCACGGTCGCACCCGGAGAGGTGGGCGAGATCGCCATCCGCGGCGAGAACATCATGACCGGGTACTGGAACCGCCCGGACGCCACCGCGGAGGCGGTCCGCGACGGATGGTTCCACAGCGGCGACCTGGCCCGCGTGGACGAGGACGGCTTCTACTTCATCGTCGACCGCAAGAAGGACATGATCATTCGCGGCGGCTACAACGTCTACCCGCGCGAGATCGAGGAGGTGCTGTACGAGCACCCCGCCGTCGCCGAGGCTGCCGTCGTGGGGGTGCCGCACCCCCTGCACGGCGAGGAGGTCGCGGCCGTGGTCACGCTCAGGCCGGGCGCCGAGGCCACGGCC
Organism: Streptomyces sp. NPDC058751; assembly: GCF_042746485.1. Classification (NCBI taxonomy): domain Bacteria; kingdom Bacillati; phylum Actinomycetota; class Actinomycetes; order Kitasatosporales; family Streptomycetaceae; genus Streptomyces; species Streptomyces sp. NPDC058751. Next base: position 103,170 of record NZ_JBHYPZ010000027.1, read on the forward strand.
GAGGAGATCCGCGAGCACGCCAAGGAGCGGGTCGCGGCGTACAAGTACCCCCGCCTCGTCACGATCGCGGCGGAACTGCCGAAGGGGCCCACGGGCAAGATCCTCAAGCGCGAGATCGTGGTCGACGGCTCGTGAACCGGTGAGGCGACCCGGTGAGGGCGGCGGTCCCGCCGCCCTCACCGGTCCCTCGGCCGAGGTCCCGCGAGGATCAGGCTCTCGACGCTCTCGTACACCCCGCGTTCCCGGTCCGCCGCGCGGCGTCCGGACAGCACGCTGCCGAGCCAGCCGAACGCGAAGCCCAGCGGGATGGACACCAGCCCCGTGGTGGTGAACGGGAACCAGTTGAAGTCGGCGGCGGGAAAGGCGGACGTCGGGGAGCCGGACACCAGTGTGGTGCCCGGCATCAGGACCAGGACCGCGAGGGTGCCGCCGATGAGCGTGCTCAGCAGGCCGGCGCGGGTGTAGCGGCGCCAGAAGAGGCTGTAGACCAGGGCCGGTGCGATCGCCGAGGCGCCCACGCAGAAGGACATGGTGGCGAGCGGCTGCAGGCTCCGGTCCTGGACGAGGACCGCGAGGGCGATCACGGGCGCGCCGACGACCAGGGCCGAGCCGCGGGCGAAGGCCGTCTCGCGCTGGGAGGACATGGTGGTGTCACGGCCCGCGAAGACGTCGTGGGCCAGTGAGTTGGCGCAGGCGAGGGTCATGCCGGCGACCGAGGCGAGCAGGGTGAGGAAGAGCGCCGTCGTGACCGTGGTGAACACGAGGGTCTCCGCCCGGGACACCACGGGGCCGAACGCGGCGCGCGAGCCCAGGAGATAGGCGGTGTGTCCGCGCGGGTCGGCGGCGGTGACGCCCGCCCGGCCGAGCATCGCCATGGCGCCGACGGCGACGACACCCGCCACGAGCATGAACAGCGCCACGGAGGACACCGCCCAGGACATCGAACGCCGTACCTGGCGCGCGCTGTTCGCGGTGAACATCCGCATCGTCACGTGCGGCAGACAGGCACCGCCGAACACGATGGCGAACTGTGTACTGATCATGTCGATCCGGGGGTGCGGGCCACCGGCGAACTGGAGCCCGCCGTGCAGGAACCCGTCCGACGCCCCACTGCGCCGCGCGGCCGTGGTGAACAGCTCACCCGGGTTCCAGTGGAACCGGCCGAGGACCAGCAGCGAGACGGCGATCCCGGAACCGAGGAGCACGACCATCTTCAGGAGCTGGATCAACGCGGTGCCCCGCATGCCGCCGATGGCCGCGTACGTGATCATCAAGGCGCCGACCCCCACGATGCAGCCCGTCTTCATGGAGCCGTCCGTGAAGCCGAGGATGAACGCCAGCAGCTGCCCGGTACTGGCGAGTTGGACGAGCATCATCGGCACGAGGGCGGCGATCGTGACGACGCAGCCCGTGATCCGGACGGAGCGTCCGGGCATCCTGCGGGCCAGCACGTCGCCCATGGTGAACTTGCCGGTGTTCCGCAGGGGTTCGGCCAGCAGGAACATCAGCACCAGCAGCGAGAGCAGGGTGCTGAGCGCGAGGACGACCCCGTCGAAACCGCACAGGGCGATCACGCCGCCGATGGTCAGCACGGTGGCGGCGGAGATGTAGTCACCGGCGATGGCGAGCCCGTTGCGCAGCGGGGAGAGCGAGCGGTATCCGGTGTAGAACTCGGCGAGGTCGTCACTGTCGGGGCCGGTCAGCACGCACAGCAGCAGGGTGACCGTGACGGCGATGGAGAAGGCGACGAGGGACCAGGACTGCGTGGAGCCGGCGAAGGTGTTCATCGCTTCCGTTCCTGCTCGGCGCCGGTCCACGGGACGCTCCGGTTCACACGGCGTGCGAGGGGGTCGACGAAGCGCCGGGCCGTGCTTTCGTAGACGAGCACGGCGAGCCAGGTGGCGGGGATCTGGGCGAGGGCGACGACCAGGCCCACCGGGAGACCGCCGGCGACGGGACGGTTCATCAGGGCGGGGTGGCCGGCGCAGAGGCCGAGGAAGAGGGTGAAGCAGCCGAGCACCGCGAAGGTGGTCACGCGCCGCTGACGGCGGTAGGCGCGCCGCAGGATGCGCAGATCGCGGTGGTGCCCGGTCCAGGCGCGGGGTGATGCCCCGCCCCGTAAGGGTTCCGCCGCGGCCGGGTCGGGGACGTGCGGGGCGAAGGAGCTGTTGTGTCCCCGAGGCGGTCGCGCGGGCCGCGGGGTGGAACCGTCGTACGACATGCCGGTCTCCTGGTGGGGTGCGGGCCCGGCGTGCACGGACCGCGGGACGGTGGGGGAACGGGTCGGGTCCTCGCACGCTATGCGGCGCGTCGGCCCGTGCGAAGGGCTTTCCTCCAACTACCTGGTCGGAGCACGTCCAGGCCGCTGACCTCGGTTGTTGTCGGAGAAACCGCTGTTGCGCCCGGGCTCGGAGTGGGGACTGTGGTGGGGGTGGTGCGGCCGTCGGAACGGTCCGGCCGAGGGTCCGGTCGGAGGTCGGTCGGTGGTCCGAAAGGGGTCCGGAGCGGCTTCGGGAAGGGGCGGACGGGAGTCGGGCGGAGGGCCGGTCCGGTGTTCCGGCAGGGGATCCACGGGCGGGCGGGCGCCGGGTCCGTACGGGCTCAGGAGGAGTCGTCCAGTTCGTTCAGCGGGGTTCCGTGGGCCCAGCGCCGCAGGCACGGGCCGTCGATCAGACGGACACCGCCCTGGCGTCGTGCCCACTGGACGTCACGCCGGGTGAAGGCCCCGCGGTGCACCACGAGACGGAGCGGCGGGGCGGGGCCGCCCGGACGTCCCGAGCGCGAAGGAGCGTCCTCGTCGGGCAGGGGTTCGGCCACGGGCCGGAAGGCGACCTCCAGACGCTGCCCGCCGCCGTTGCGCGCGCGGACCCGGATGCGGGCCTCGCTCCTGCGCTGCGGGAGCACGCGCCAGCCGTCGCGGCGCAGCATGCGGGAGACGGCCAGGGCCAGTCCCTGGGTGTCCAGCTCCGCGAGTTCCTCGGGCGTGTAGAAGCCGAGGCGCCGACGGGCCAGCGGCCGGTGCCGCCGCACCGCGGCGGGGGCGACGAGGGCCAGGACGGCCAGGGCGCCGACGGGTACGCCGATACCGGCCACGCGATAGCCGAGGGCGAGGCCGGCGACGACCGCGCACAGGATGACGACGACCGCCGCGAGAGCGGGCAGCACGTCACGGAACACGGGCCCGTAGGCCCCTTCCGCGCGCAGCCGGCGGACGGCTCGGCGCCGCTGTGCGCGTGCTGACAGGCGTTTTTCCGGTGTCCGCCCCCTCCGACTCACTCGGGCCAGCTCCCCCCAACCCTCGCGCGCTTCGGCGTGTCCGGGGAGGGCTACCCCTGGCGGGCGGGCCGGTCCCCTGGAGCACGGGATCCGGCCATGAATCCGGCCGAACTCTTTCGGGGCGCCGCGACGCGTGGGGCGTGATCGGCTGCGGGGGCCGGGGAGTCCTGTGCGGCGGACCGCCCGGCGGGGGCGGCGGGTGCGTCACCCGCCGGCCCCCCGCGGGGGTGGGGGGGGGTCGGTCCCGGGGCGGGTGGCCGGGCGGGTGCCGGTCCGGTCGGTAGGT
>NZ_JBHYPZ010000027.1:106741-125331 GCF_042746485.1 Streptomyces sp. NPDC058751
CGCGGGGGCGCCGCCGCGGGGGGGGGGGGGGGGGGCCCCCCCCCCCCCCCCCCCCGCCGGTGCGTGTCCGCGGGACGGACCCGGACCGGCTGCCGGTCCGGTTGCCGGACCGATCAGACGGTGCCGCTCTTGGAGATGACGATCTTCTTGGAGGTCCTGCCGGAGTCGCTGCCGAGCGCCTCGATCGCCTTCACGACGTCCATGCCCTCGACGACCTCGCCGAAGACGACGTGCTTGCCGTCCAGCCAGCCGGTGACGATGGTGGTGATGAAGAACTGCGAGCCGTTGGTGTTCTTGCCCGCGTTGGCCATCGACAGCAGACCCGGCTTGGTGTGCTTGAGCTTGAAGTTCTCGTCGGCGAACTTCTCGCCGTAGATGCTCTTGCCGCCCGTGCCGTTCTGGTTGGTGAAGTCGCCGCCCTGGAGCATGAAGTCCGGGATGACGCGATGGAACGGCGAGCCCTCGTAACCGAAACCGTGCTGGCCGGTGGCGAGCTCACGGAAGTTCCGCGCGGTCTTCGGAACGACGTCGTCGTAGAGCTTGAACTCGATGCGGCCCAGCGGCTCGCCGTTGGCGGTGACCTCGAAGAATACGTTCTGGCCCATTGCTCTGCTCCTCATGTATGTGAAGGTTCGTCCCCGAGCATAGAGAAGCCGGGGCGGTGGACGCGTGACCGGGGGTGATCATGAGGTGCGAGGCCCGGGGGGACGGAACGACGGGCCGCCGGAGGCACACGCCCCGGAAACTCCCCGGGGAGCGGCGGCCTCGCACGGGGCCGCCCGGGTTCGCGACCGCACACCGGAATCGTCCCTCCGGGGTGTTCGTGGGACGTCGGGCACGGTGGTCCCGGCGACGGCGGGACGGCTCACGGGACCGCGCCGCCCGGGACCGTCGGCCGGAGGGAACCGGCCGACGGAGCGTCAGGCGGGCACCGTGACGATGCCGAGCGGCTCGCTCGTGGGCTGCTTCGATCCGCCCGCCGGTTCGGCCGTGATGCCCACGGCGCTGACGTCGTCCAGGGAACCGCGGAGCAGTTGGGCGTGCCCGCCGCCGGAGCCGGGGAGCAGGCCCGCTGGGCGCAGGGCACCGGACTCGGCGGCGTACCAGAGTTCGTAGACCTGGTCGTCATCGAGGCGGGGCAGACCCGAGGCGATGAAGGCCGCCCGGCCCTGGGAGCGGGAGGCGACGACGCTGATGTCGCCCCCGTCGGCCAGTCTCCGCGTGCTGATCGTGGCGTCCGCGGCCGTCAGGAGGTCGGTGAGGACGGACGCCCGCGCCCTCCCGGCGGCGGCTTCGGCCTGCGCGTCGTCCGCCCGGGCGTGCTGCCAGACGGCCACTCCGCCGAGCGCCGCCGCGAGGGCCAGACACGCCGCCAGGGCCACCCGCAACGCCCGCCGAGGGGCCGGAAGGGTGCGCGCGGGCCGCTCCTGACGCGTGTGCGCGATCTGTTCGAAGACGTGCCGGCGCAGCTCGGGGGACGGGGTCGCGTCCTGGTCCGAGGCGAGTCGCAGCGTGACCTCGGACAGCTCCGCCACCTCGTCCCGGCACGCGGCACAGCCGGCGAGGTGGTTCTCGAAGGAGGCCTCCTCGGCGGCCGGCAGGGCGTGCAGGACGTACGCGCCCACGAGCTGGTGCGGGTCTTCCCCGGCGTCCGTCATCGGCCGCCCTCCAGACATCTGCGCAGCAGACGCAGCCCGGAGCGCATCCGTGACTTCACGGTGCCCGCCGGGGTGGCCAGACAGGCGGCCACCTCCAGATAGGTCATGCCCTCGTAGTAGGCGAGCACCAGCGGTACGCGCTGATGCCGTTCCAGGCCGGCGAGACAGCGCTGCACGCGATCGTGCTCCTCGTGCCGCTCCACGGCCTCGGCCACCTCGTCGAAGGGAGGGTCCTCCGTGAGCAGGGCGCTGCGCCGCTCCCGTTCCGTGCCGGCCTGGACGTGCCGGACCCGGTCGACGGCCCTGCGGTGCGCGAGAGTCAGGGCCCACCCCCGGGCGGTTCCGAGTTCGGGGCGGTAGCGGCCCGCGGTCCGCCAGATCTCCACCATCACGTCCTGTGTCACCTCCTCGGCCTGCGCCTCGTCCCGCAGGACGCGGCGGACCAGGCCCTTGACCGGCCGTGCCAAAGTCTCGTACACATCGGCGAACGCGTCCTGGTCGCCCTGCGCGGCGCGCTGCAGCCGGGCGTCCAGCCACGCCTCCGCCGGTGGGTGCCGCCGCGAACCGTGTCCGTCCCGGCCGGTCTTGGCATCGCTCACAGAATCCGTCCGTCGCTTCCTTCTCGGCCTGGCCCGTCCGGCTCGACTCTCCGTCCTCGCGGCCTCCTTCGCAGCGCGACGGGGCCGTTCGCCGACGACGGGTGCGCGGGTGCGCGGAGACCGGCCGCGGCCGCGGGCGACCGCCGTGGCCGGCGACCGGTTCCGCGGGGAGGGGCCCCGTCACCGTGTATTCGTGGCCGTCCGGCCCGCGGATGGGCCGACGGGTCCCGGTCCGCCCCTCCCTGAAACTCGTACCGGAAACTTACACAGGTCTATCCTCATACATACCTTTTGTCGCTCCGAATGCTCTGTGTCCCGCACGACGAGGGCCTGGGAACACACCGTCAGTTTCGGCGTGAACTTCCCGGACAACGGCCCCCGTTGTGCTCGTCCATCACGTTGCGAGGGAGGTGAGTCCGATGACCGCACGCATCGGCCCCAGGAGGCTGCTCGCCGCGGCGGCCGCGACGGGCCTGCTGGCCGGAGGGGCCGCTCTGGGCACGTCCGGTGCCGCCACCGCGGCTCCGGCGCAGTCGTCCACGTCTTCGGTGGCTGCCCCCGGCCATCACGACCACCACGACCACTGCAAGTGGAAGAAGGGCCACTGGGAGAAGAAGTGGGTGCCCGGACACTGGGTCAAGAAGTGGGTCCACCAGGACTCCTGGCACCACGGTCACCACGCCCACGGCTGGGTGAAGAAGTGGGTCTACGTTCCCGGTCACTGGGAGCACGTGTGGGTCAAGGCCCACTGGGACTGCCGGCACCAGCACGGCCACTGAGCGCACCGGTCGAGGAGTGAGGACCGGGGGCGCGGTCACCCCGCCCCCGGTCCGCTCCGGTTCGTACGCGTCCCGCGCCCGCGGTGGGTGCCCCGGAAACGAGGTGGAGCGGGGGCGATCCCGTTGGTTACGCTCGTCCGATGACCACACGCACCTTCCGCGTCACCGTTCGCGGTGTCTTCGACGGGCTCGACGCCGACCAGCGCGCCGAGCTCCTGGCGCACGCTCCGGAGCACGACGTCCTGCGGGCGGCCTTCACCCCCGAAGGGCACCTCAGCTACGACGTGGCCGCGCGCCCGGCCTTCACCTTCCGTTTCCTGGACTCGGGGGAGGCCGAGGAGGACATCTTGGAGGCCGTCGAACGGGCCGAGGCCGCCGCGACGGCCTGGCTCACCGAACGCGGCTACGGCTTCAAGAGGCTCAAGTCCCAGGCCGAAGACCTCTCCCAGGCACCCCTCGGCAAGCGGCAGCGCCGGGCCGCCGCACAGAAAGCACCCTGATGCCCCGTATGTCATGGTGGCTCAAGCCGCCCATATGCTTGACTGGTCAAGGAGATGTCAATGAATGGAGGGCTGGACGCGGTACTGCGTCTGGTGCGGGCGCAGACGGCCATGGTGAAGCGGTTCGACGCCAGCCTCGGCGGCCTGCACGGAGTGAGCCTGGCGGACTTCACGATGCTGCTGCGGCTGTCCGAGGCGCCGGGCGACCGCATGCGCCGGGTGGACCTGGCGGAGGCGCTGGGGCTGACCGCCTCCGGTGTCACGCGGGGTCTCGTACCCCTGGAGCGCATCGGCCTGGTCAGACGGGACCCGGACGCCCGTGACGCGCGGGTGGCCTACGCGACCCTGACGGAGACCGGCCGGGAGCGGCTGTCGGAGATGCTCGTCACCGCCGAACGGGTCGCGGCGGAGGTCTTCGCCGAACAGGCGTGGACCGAGGAGGAGACGGCGCGGCTCGCCGGGTTCCTCGGCCGTCTCGGCGGCGCCGGGTTCCCCCGGCGGGAGTCCGGCGGCTCCTGAGCCCGCCACCCGCGGTTCCGGGCGGGGCGCCTCCGCCGTCGTCCGGCGTCCCGCCGGCTGGCGGCGCCCCGAGCGTCTCGCCCGGAACCGCGTACCACCGGTCGGCGGCCCCCGAGCGTCTCGCCCGGAACCGTGTACCACCGGTCGGCGGCGCCCCGTGCGCCTCGCCCCGGACCGGGTGTCCGTCCCGTCGGACGGGGCGCCCCAGGTGTCGTGGCCGTCGGGGCCGCCGCGGGGCCCACGGGACGCCACGACCGGGTGTGACGAGGCGTGTCGCGGGTGTCACGAGCCGGTGCGCGGACCGGACGGGTGTCCGGGGACGCCTTGCCTGTCCGGTGGCCCCGGCGCACGCTGGTGGCATGGAAGCTCGCGACGGGCCCACGCTCATCACCTCCGTCCAGCGGGCCTTCCGCCTGCTGGAGGCGGTGAGCGCGCACGAGAACGGCGCGCCCGCCAAACAGCTCGCACGCGAGACCGAGCTGCCGCTGGCCACCGCCTATCACCTGCTCCGGACCCTCGTCCACGACGGTTACCTCCGCAAGCTCGACGACGGCGGCTTCATCCTCGGCGACAAGATGCAGACCCTGCGGACCCAGGGCCGGGGGCAGGCACTGCTCAGCCGGGTCCGTCCCACGCTCGCCGCCCTGCGCGACGAGCTCGCCTCGGCGGCCTACCTCACCTTCTACGAGGACGGCGAGATCAGGGTCGCCGAGATCGTCGACGGGCCCCGGGCGCCCCGGGTCGACCTGTGGGTCGGTTTCGAGGACGCCGGGCACGCCACCGCGCTGGGCAAGTCCGTGCTGCGGGAGCTGGACGAGGAGTCCCGCAACGACTACCTCGCCCGGCACGCCCTTCCCGACCTCACCCCGCGGACCATCACCAGCCGGCGCGAACTGCTGCGTCACCTGGCGTCCTCGCCGGTGGCCCCGGCCGTCACGGACCTGGAGGAGTACGCTCTCGGCACGGTCTGCGTCGCCGTACCCGTCTACAGCGGGGAGACGCTGGGCTCGCTCGGGGTCTCGCTCCCCGCGGAGCGCCTGTCCCGGCTCGACGAGGTCCTGACACGGCTGATCCCGACCGCGAACCGGGTGACCAGGAGCCTCTCGCTCACTATCTGAAATCTCGGCGCTTGTGGCGCCCGCCTCGAACGTCTTTCCTGAATCAACCGGACAATTCAGGAATGAACTCAGGTGAGGACTGCGGACGAGCATGAGTCGGGCCCGAGAGCACGGTGGCGAGCACTGGCCGAAACGGACGTTCAGGAACCGAGACGCCGGTTCCTGGGCGGCGGCCCGCAAGCGCGCGGCCCACCTCGCCTTCGGCACACCGGTGCTGCCCCTGCTGGTCGTCGCGCTCGTCGTGCTCGTCGACCTGGCCGGGGGAGCGGGTGTGATCTGGCTGCCGCTGCTGGCCGCCGGACCCGCGCTGGCGGCCACCACCAGCCGGCCCTGCGGAGTCCTGTGCGTCGGTTCCCTGGCCGCGGCGCTGAGCGTGGTGCTCGGCACCCGGGACGGTGTGCCGGGCGGCCAGCTCACGGCCGTCCTGTCCGCCCTGGTGGCCGTCACCCTGGCGAGCGCGCTGGCCAGCGTGCTGCGCTGGCGCCGGGAGAGGGTCCTCGCGGCCGTCCGCTCCGTCGCGGAGGCCGCCCAGCACGCGCTGCTCGCCCCCATACCGTCGAGTGTCGGACCGTTCCAGGTGGCCGTCCGCTACAGCGCCGCCGCCGCGGAGGCCCGGATCGGCGGGGACCTCTACGCGCTGGTGCCGACGCCGTACGGCGTCCGAATGATCATCGGAGACGTCCGGGGCAAGGGGCTGCCGGCCGTGGGCACGGCCGCGCTCGTGCTCGGCGTCTTCCGCGAGGCCGCCTACGACGAGCCCGACCTCCTCGACGTCGTCGCCCGGATCGAACGGAGTCTGGCGCGCAACCTCGGCTACGACGACTTCGTGACCGCCGTCGTCGCCGGGTACCCGGAACCGGGCCGCCTGGAGGTCGTCAACTGCGGGCACGCGCCTCCGCTGCACGTCCGCGCCTCCGGGAGCGTCGCGTCGGTCGACCCCGTCAACCCCGCTCCGCCGCTCGGGCTGCGGGCCCTGACGGGTGAGACCCCGAGCCTCCAGGTGCTGCCCCTGGCAGACGGCGACCAGCTCCTGCTGTACACCGACGGGGTCACCGAGGCCCGCGACCACGGCCGGAGGTTCTACGCCCTCGCCGAGGGGCTGGCCCGGCACGTGTCCGACGAGCCGGCCACCACGCTCGCCGCGCTCGACGCCGAGCTCCAGGCCCATGTGGGCGGCCGGCTGCACGACGACGCGGCCCTGCTGCTGCTCCGCAAGCCGGTCCCCGTCGAGCACGCGTCCGCCACCGCCGCGAGCGGTGGCTCCGCCGCCGTTCCCGCCCCGCCCGGGCGGCACGCCGCGGACGTGGTCTGCTGCGGGGGCCCGGAGTAGCGGTTCGGAAGAGGGCCCGCGCCCCGTCGTACGACGGGGCGCTCCTGCGTGTGACGGGGCGCTGCGGAACGGTTCGTGCGGTGGCGCGCACCGGAACGAGTCCTGCGACGGGGCGCACGCCGGAACGGGTCAGTGGCGCGCGAACTGGAGCCGGGTCGTCTGCGCGGTCCCGGGACGCAGCGCGATGCCGTCGGCCGTCAGGCGTTCACCGTAGACGTCGGTGATCCGGACCGTCACGGTGGCGCCGTCGGCCGCGCGCACCAGCACGTAGGCCCCGCACGCCTTGGACGCCTCGTAGTCCGTGTGGTTCATGGCCGCGGTCATGGGGTCGTCGTCCGGACCGTAGGAGCAGGCCCCGTCGCCGGTCCCGGCGTCGTACGTGGTCGCCACTCCCCGGTAGCCGACGCCCGGGCGGATCCGTCCCGCCAGCGGCGCGGTCGCGGCCGTGGTCCAGGAGGTGCCCGGGGCCGACGGCCGTGCCGAAGCCGTGGAGGGGCGGGCCGCCGCGGTCGGGGAGACCGAGGGGCCGGGCGACCGTGTCCCCGCGGGGGACGCCGGTCCGGCCGAAGACCCCTGGCCGGGAGCCGCGGTCCCCGGTGAGCCGGTGACCGCCGGGGCCGCGGTGCGTCCCCCGTCGTCCTGGTGACCGGGCCGGAACGCCACGACCAGACAGACCAGGACACCGGCCGCGGCCAGTGCGACCGGGGCGACGGTCCACGGCGCCGGCCAGCGTCCGCGCCGCCGCGCGGCCCACCTCGTTCCGTTCATGCCCCTCCGTACGCCGCGCCCTGTCCGGGGGACATGTCTACTACGGACCACGCGGTGACGGGGTCATGTCGAACGAATGCGCCGGATCCGCTCCCGCCCCCGGGCCAGACCCGGCACCTCGACGAAGCGGTGGCTCAGCGCGCACAACGGCAGCAGCACCGCGAAGAACGCCGCCTCGAGCACGGGACTGTCGTGCCGGCACCGGCCGATCACACCGTCGCTCACCGCCAGCAGGACTGGATGGACCAGGTACACCGAGTAGCTGACCGTCCCCAGCCAGATCAGCGCGCGCGGGAACCTCCGGTGGCGCAGCGCGAGGGCCGCGCCGAAGGTGAGCACGGCCAGGAGGAAGGCCGTGATCCAGCCGCGCCGCGCGAAGTGAGCCGTGTCGCCGTACCCGTACGCGCTCCCCACGGCGCAGATCAGCACCACGACGGCGGTGCGGGCCACGCGCGGCCAGCTGCTCTCCCCGCTCTCCGCCCGCTGGACCGCGGTGCCGAGGAACATCACGGCGAGGATCAGCAGCCCTTCCCAGAGGGGAACGGTGCCGTTGAAGGAGACCAGGACCAGCGCGAGCAGCCCTCCGGCCAGGGCTCCCGGCACACGCAGCGCGGACGTCGCCGAACTCCCGCAGCGGACGGCGAGCACCAGGGCCACCGAGGCGAGCGCGACGAGCGTGCCGGTGCCGACCGCCGAGGACAGCGCGGACGCCGTCGGCACGAAGGCCACCACCGCGCTCACGGCGGCCAGCGCTCCGAGGACCACGGAGACGGCCGCCGGACGCCGGTGCAGCCGGACCGTGAACAGGGCGACGACCAGCAGGTAGAACGCCAGCTCGTACGACAGCGTCCACAGGACGAGGACGACGCTCGGCGTTCCCAGCAGTTCCTGGAGCAGGGTGACGTGCGCGGCGGCCACCGTGACGGGGTCCCGCCCGTCGAAGCGGGCGCCGAGATGCGCGACGCCCAGCAGGTTCAGCGCCACGGCCGAACCCACCACCGCCGCCCACAGCGGGTAGATGCGGAAGGCCCGCCCGGTCCAGAAGGCCCTGATGCTGCCCCGGCGCTCCAGCGAGGCGGGGATGACGTAGCCGCTCACCAGGAAGAACACCATGACGCCGTACCGGCCGACGTTCAGCTCGGGCATCAGCCGCTCCCGGAACTCCGCCATGAAGGAGTACGACGAGTGCTCGACCGCCACGAGAAGCGCGGCGATCCCGCGCAGGGCGTCCAGCCAGCCGAGACGAGGTGTACCGGCGGATCCGCCGGACGCCGGTCGTGGTGAGGCCGAGGACGGTGCCGGGGGGAGCGACCGGGAAACGGGAGGTGCGGGTTCCATGGAGTCGCCTGCCTGAACCGGGTCGTGCGGGGTGGCGGGTTCGCCGGGCCGGCCGGAGACGGACACGGCGAGCGGGGCGGCCCGGTGCGGGGCACGCCCTGATGGGACGGCTTGTCGCCAGGATCGCCCACGCGCCGGTCCGTGGCGCGTTCAAGCGGTGTTCCGGGGGAGGGGACAGGTGCGCGCGGCCGGGGGCGCCGGTCCGCGGCCGTACCCGGGCGGACGCTTCCGGCCGAGCTCTCGGGACGCCCCGCGGGTGTCAGGACGCCCCGGCCGCCTCAGGACGGAGGCCGCGGGTGATTCCGGCGGGCGCTCCGTGCAGTGGGCATGCGTGGTCTCCGGGGATGGGACAGAGTGATGCCATGGGTCGCCTGTGGATGACGTGGTCGATCGACGGCGTCGGATCGGCCGGGCAGAACGTCGCCGACGTCGAGGAGGCCTGTCGTGCCCTGGTCGGCTCCGTGGAGCGGTCGAGGCGTGCCTTCGAGGTGCAGGAACCGTGGGAGGAACTCCGCGAGTCGGCGCTGTACCTGCAGGAACAGATCCTCGGCCCGGGACGCGAGACCCTGGAGCAGGGCCGGCAGTGGGCGTCGAGCCTGAAGGGCCTGAGCGTCCTGCTGGTTCCGCGCGAGTGATCCGTACGGCGGCCGGGCCGGTGGCTCCGGCCCGGCGCCCGCCGTCCGCGGGAGGAACCGCCCGCCTGCCCGGCACGCCGGTTCCGGCGGGAGCGTCAGACGCCCTCCGCCGGGAGCACCACCTCGTGCCCGTACCGGAAGGCCGGGTGGTCGCGGAGACGGTCCACGTACTCCTGGAGCCGGGGACGCGAGTGGAGTCCGTCGGACCGGCCCAGCCCGGTGAGTGCCGTCCACACGTCCACGTCCGCCGCCGTGAGCGAGTCGCCCAGCACGTAGGGCCGCGTGGCGAGCCGGCGGTCCAGCAGGTCCAGGGCCGCCGCGAGCTCCGAGGGCGAGGTGGACGGGGTGACATCGCGGTCCAGCAGATCGCGGAGGGCGTCGATGCCGGCGGCGAGGGACGGGGGACGGAGGGGGGAGGGGCCGGTTGTGCTGTGCCCGGAGAGCAGCCCGGAGAGGTCGCGGAGGATGGCGGGCGCGTGATTGCTGACGATGCGTCCGCTCCAGCGGTCGCACAGGGCGGGTGCCGTGAGCGGTCCGTCGAAGTGGTGCTCGGTGGCCTCGTAGGCACGGCGCAGCGCGGCGAAGGCGTCGGGTGTCCGCGCCGGGTCCGCGAGGAGCGTGGTGGCGACCGAGTCCCGCAGACCGAGGAGCCCGAGGGTGACGGCGATGCGCAGCGAGTGCGGACAGTTCCGCGACAGATACAGCTCGTAGCGGTGGGGGGCGGGGTAGAAGCCGCCGGCGAGACCGACGCCGATGCGGCTGTCGACACGGTGGGGGAGAGCGGACGGTGCCGGCTGGAGACGAAGGGCGGAGGGGAGCGGAACGGGATCACAGGGACGCGAGTTGACGGTGCTGGACGTGCGCGAAGCTGTCTCGGGCATGACTCTCCCTGGGGGAAGGCGGAAGCCACCGCCGCTTTGTGGGCACCGGCGGCCGGATGCGGATTGACTGCACTTGCACTGGTCGCACCGGTCCGGATCGACGGACCGGTCAGGGATCAGTAAGCGCTGGAGACACGCAGCAGATCGATGTGCAGGCGCCTCGTCAAACCGCTCCTGGGCAAAATTCCCACCAGTCCCCACTCAGGGCTCGCGAGACGCGAGACCGCGCTTGCCCCGCCGCACCGGCGGGACCCGGTCGTCACCCGGGGCACCCCGTCGCAGCGGAAGGGTTGCCTGCCAGCGGGCCGGGGCCGATGACCACTGGAGGGGGTTCTACCCGCACCGTGGGCGCTGACAATCGTGACCGTCCAGGCCAGTTTCGGCCCGCTCTGAGGTGCCGTCAAGAAGGCGTACGGCGCGATCTCACCTGGTGGTCACCGTCATTGACATTCTTTTCGGGGCGGGCCTAACGTGCGGCACGAGCGGGATTCCTTCGGACCGGAGAAGAAATGGTGACGGCGATGCGCACAGTCGAGGGGACCGCCGCATGGCGCCGCCTCGGCCGCGACGTGCTGTGCGCCGACCGCTCCGTGGACCTGCTGCGCGTCAACAGCGCTCTCTGTACGGGCATGTGACCTCCCGTCAGCCGATGCTGACGGTCTTCTCGAGTCCTCGACGAACTCGGGCCGGCATCGACTTCCCGGTGATCCGGGGCTGACGGCTCTCCGAGTCCTCGACGGCCGTCGCCGCCGCGACGCGTCCTTCCCCGTCCAGCCCCCGTTCCCCGTGTGCCCGCGCACCGCCGTGCGCCGAGCCGTCCCGCTCGGTGCGGTGCCGACGCCTTCGCGGTCCGGGGTGTCCGAATCCGCTGGAGCCCTCCATGAGTCAACCTCCCGGCAGCGCCGTGTCCTTCGGGCCGGCGGCACCCGCCGAGGCGGTCCCCCGTACCGGCCTCCCCGCCGCGCCCGAGTCCCCGGCGGCCCAGCGGGTCCTTCCGCTCCGGCGTCCCGGCCGCCGCCTCGTCCCGGCCGTCGTGCTCGTGCTGGTCGCCCAGATCGCCCACGGCCTGGTGACCAACCCTTCTACCAGGGGGACCGCTTCCGGTACTGGTTCCTGCGGCCGGTCATCGTCGACGGCCTGTTCATCACCCTCGAAGTCGCCCTCTGCAGCGCGGTGCTGGCACTGCTGGGCGGCATCCTCTCCGTCGACCAGGGCCAGCACGAGGCGGCTTCCGCCCTGGGCCTGCCGAAGCGGTACCAGTTCGCGAGACCACTCGCGCGGCGCCCTGCGCACGCTGCCGCCGACCCCGCTGCAGAAGGCGCGGAACGGTCTGCGCGAGACGCGGGCCCGGTTCCGGAGGGAGACGGCGACATGAGCGGCGAGACGAACGGCCCACGGCCCGCGGCGGTCGAGGTGCACGACGTCCACAAGTGGTACGGCGCCCAACAGGTCCTGCGAGGCGTCCGGTTGACCGTGCGGCCCGGGGAGGTGACGGTCGGCGCCCTGCCCTCCGGATCGGCGCCACTGAACTTCGTCGGTGAGGACCAGAAGGCACTCACCGGCAGCGAACCCGACCTCGGCAGACTGGTCGCGGCGGTCCTCGGGCCGAAGCCCGTGGTGAGGAACTCGACCTGGGAGAACCTGTTCGTCGGTGTCGACAGCGGCAAGGTCGACGCCGCTTTCAGCCCCAACCCCGCCGTCGCCTACCCCGTCACCCAGAACGCCAAGTCCCCCCACCCGACCCGCAACGCGGGCCGGTTCTCCGGTGCGGGCGCGACGCTCCAGGGGCTGATCGCGGCCACCGCCAAGAAGGACAGCGGTCTCGCGAAGCCGGTCGCCGCCGCCGTCAACCACCTGATCGAGAGCGGCCAGTACGCCGAGTGGCCGGCCGCCTGGAACCTCTCCGACGAAGCGGTGGGGACCTCCCGGGTCGACCCGCCCGGCCTGCCGCTCGACAACTCCTGAACCACCTCCCGCCCAGGGGGACTTCGCCGTGCAATGGGAAGTCCCCCGGGGCGGGGCGGGACTCCTCGTACGATCGACCAGGAAGGCGCCTCCCGTGTCCTCGTCACCCTCTCCTCTGCATCTCGCCGTCGCCCTCGACGGCGCCGGCTGGCACCCGGCGGCCTGGCGCGAGCCCGCCGCCCGGCCCGGCGAACTGCTCACCGCCGCCTACTGGGCCGGTCTGGTCACCGAGGCCGAGCACGGTCTGCTCGACTTCGTGACCATCGAGGACTCCCTCGGCCTCCAGTCCTCCTCACCCACGGAACCGGACGGCCGCACCGACCAGGTCCGCGGACGCCTGGACGCCGTCCTCATCGCCGCGCGGGTCGCGCCGCTGACCCGTCACATCGGTGTGGTTCCGACCGTGGTGGTCACGCACACAGAGCCGTTCCATATCTCCAAGGCGATCGCCACCCTCGACTATGTGAGCACCGGCCGTGCGGGTGTGCGCGTACAGGTCTCGGCACGCCAGAACGAGGCCGCGCACTTCGGCCGCCGTACGTTCCCGCCGTTCCGCGTCCAGGACTACGGCACGCCCGCCGGACAGGAACTCGTGACGGACCTCTTCGACGAGGCCGCCGACTACGTCGAGGCGGTCCGCAGGCTCTGGGACAGCTGGGAGGACGACGCGGAGATCCGGGACGTCGCCACCGGCCGCTTCATCGACCGCGGCAAGCTGCACCACATCGACTTCGAGGGCCGCCGCTTCAGCGTCAAGGGCCCCTCGATCACCCCGCGGCCGCCCCAGGGCCAGCCGATCGTCAGCGCACTCGCGCACGCCACCGTCCCCTACCGGCTGGTGGCCGGGTCCGCCGACGTCGGTTACGTCACCCCGCACGACGCCGGCCAGGCCCGGGCCGTCGTCGAGGAGATCCGCACCGAACAGACCGCGGCAGGCCGCGGGGACGAGACCGTGCACGTCTTCGGCGACCTCGTGGTCTTCCTGGACGACACCCCCGGAGCCGCCGAGGACCGCCGCGGGCGACTGGACGCCCTCGCGGGCCACCCGTACACGAGCGACGCCCGGATCTTCACCGGAACACCGGCCGAACTCGCCGACCTCCTGCAGGAACTGGGCGAGGCGGGGCTGTCCGGATTCCGGCTGCGGCCCGCCGTCGCCGGGCACGACCTTCCCGCCATCACCCGTGCTCTGGTGCCCGAACTCCAGCGCCGAGGCGCCTTCCGGCGGGCCTACGAGGCCGGCACCCTGCGCGGACTGCTCGGGCTCGCCCGCCCCGCGAACCGCTACGCCACCACCGCCTGAGCCGGAAGGACCCCCGACCATGAGCAAGCCGCTCAAGCAGATCCATCTCGCGGCGCACTTCCCCGGCGTCAACAACACCACCGTGTGGAGCGACCCCGAGGCCGGCAGCCACATCGAGTTCAGC
The DNA here is from genome assembly GCF_042746485.1 of Streptomyces sp. NPDC058751. NCBI lineage: Bacteria > Bacillati > Actinomycetota > Actinomycetes > Kitasatosporales > Streptomycetaceae > Streptomyces > Streptomyces sp. NPDC058751. The sequence goes on from NZ_JBHYPZ010000027.1 coordinate 120,259, forward strand.
TCCTTCGCGCACTTCGCGCGCACCGCCGAACGCGCCAGGTTCGACTTCCTGTTCCTGGCCGAAGGCCTGCGCCTGCGCGAACAGGGCGGCGAGATCTACGACCTGGACGTCGTCGGACGGCCCGACACCTTCACCGTCCTGGCCGCGCTCGCCGCCGTCACCGAACACCTCGGCCTGACCGGCACCATCAACTCCACCTTCAACGAGCCCTACGAGGTCGCCCGCCAGTTCGCCAGCCTCGACCACCTCTCCGGCGGACGCGCCGCCTGGAACGTCGTCACCTCCTGGGACGCCTTCACCGGCGAGAACTTCCGCCGCGGCGGCTTCCTGCCCCAGGAGGAGCGCTACTCCCGGGCCCGGGAGTTCCTGAGCACGGCGAACGAACTCTTCGACTCCTGGCGCGGGGACGAGATCGTCGCCGACAGGGCGGGCGGCACCTTCCTCGACGACGCCAAGGCCGGGGCCTTCGTCCACCACGGACAGCACTTCGGCATCGAGGGGCGGTTCAACGTCCCGCGCTCCCCGCAGGGCCGCCCGGTGATCTTCCAGGCCGGCGACTCCGAGGAGGGCCGCGAGTTCGCCGCGTCGAGCGCCGACGCCATTTTCAGCCGCTACTCCACCCTCGAGGAGGGTCGGGCCTTCTACACGGACGTCAAGGCGCGGCTCGCCCGGTACGGCCGCCGCTCCGACGAACTGCTGATCCTGCCCGCCGCGACCTTCGTGCTCGGCGACACCGACGCCGAGGCCGAGGAACACGCCCGCGAGGTACGGCGGCTGCAGGTCAGCGGCGCCACCGCCATCAAGCACCTGGAGTTCGTCTGGAACCGGGACCTGTCCGCGTACGACCCGGACGGCCCGCTTCCCGACATCGACCCGGACCCCGGCGAACACACCGTCGCCCGGGGCCGCGCCCAGGTCCGGATGTACCGCGACCCGCTGGCCGTCGCCCGCGAGTGGCGCGAGCGGGCCGCCGCCAACAACTGGTCCATCCGCGACCTCGTCATCGAGACCGGCAGCAGGCAGGCATTCGTCGGAAGCCCCGCCACGGTCGCCGAGACGATCGACGACTTCGTCCAGTCCGACGCCTCCGACGGTTTCATCCTCGTCCCGCACGTCACCCCGGGCGGCCTCGACGCCTTCGCCGACAAGGTCGTCCCGCTGCTCCAGGAACGCGGCGTCCACCGCACCGAGTACGAGGGCACCACCCTGCGCGACCACCTCGGCCTCGCCCACCCCGACGCCGGTGCGCTCGCCGACCGGGCGGCGTCATGAGGTTCCCGGCGATCGCCCGGGTCGCGCACGCCCCCGCCCGCACATCCGCCGAGCGCTGAGGAGGCCTCCGCACATGTCCGACATCCCTCTCGGCGTTCTCGACCTCGTCCCGATCTCCTCCGGCTCCACCGCCGGGGACGCGCTGCGCAACTCCATCGACCTGGCCCGGCGGGCCGAGAGCCTCGGGTACGCCCGCTACTGGTTCGCCGAACACCACCTCAACCCCGGCGTGGCCGGAACCTCGCCCGCCGTCGTCATCGCCCTGACCGCCGCCGCGACCTCGGCCATCCGGCTCGGCGCCGGTGCCGTGCAACTCGGCCACCGCACCGCCCTGTCCACGGTCGAGGAGTTCGGCCTGATCGACGCGCTGCACCCCGGCCGCCTCGACCTGGGCCTCGGGCGTTCCGGAGGCCGTCCGTCCGGCAAGCCGTCCGCCCCACCCGTGACCGCGACCCCCGTGGTCGACGGCCGCGCGCCGAACGGGCTCCGCATCCCGCCCCGCTTCTCCTTCGAGCACCTGCTCGGCTCACCCAGGGTCGCCCTCCAGCGCACCCTCCTCCAGCAGCCGAACGCCGAGTCGCAGGACTACGGCGACCAGATCGACGACATCCTCGCGCTCCTCGCGGGCACCTACCGCTCCGCGGACGGCGTCGAGGCGCGCGCCGTCCCGGGCGAGGGAGCGGACCTGGAGATCTGGATCCTGGGCAGCAGCGGCGGTCGGAGCGCAGAGGTCGCGGGCCGCGGCGGACTGCGGTTCGCGGCGAACTACCACGTCAGCCCGGCCACCGTGCTGGAGGCGGTGGACGGCTACCGCGCCGCGTTCCAGCCCTCCGACCTCCTCGACAAGCCGTACGTCAGCGTGTCCGCGGACGTCGTGGTCGCCGAGGACGACGAGAAGGCCCGGGAACTCGCCACCGGATACGGTCTCTGGGTGCGCAGCATCCGCACGGCCGAGGGAGCCATCGAGTTCCCCACCCCGGACGAGGCACGCGCCCACGTCTGGTCGGACGCCGACCGGGCACTCGTCCAGGACCGCCTCGACACCCGGTTCGTCGGCTCCCCGGGGCGCGTCGCCGACCGGCTGGCGCAGCTGCAGGAGGCCACGGGCGCCGACGAGCTGCTCGTCACCACGATCACCCACGGGCACGCGGACCGGGTGCGGTCGTACGAGCTGCTGGCCGAGGAGTGGCGAAAGAGGTGACGCGGCGCCGGTGGCCATGGGCGAAGCGGTGGGCCACCGGCCCCGGGGCCGCTGGCCCACCGCGCCGGAGCCGGTTCGCCCGGCGGTACGGTGGCGAGAAGATCGCCGCGACCGGCGAACCGACCGGACCGTGGAAGGAACCACCGAGATCATGCGCGTCATCGTGGCCCGTCGGCTGACGGATGTGTCCGGATGAACGGCACCGCGGCACCCGGCGCCGGGGATCCCGTCCTGCTGCGCACCGAGGGACGGGCCGCCCACCTCGTCCTCAACCGGCCCAGGGCCCTGAACGCCCTGAACCACGAGATGGTGCGCCGGATCGACGAGGCGCTCACCGCCTGGGAACACGACCCCGCCGTCGAGACCGTCGTCATCACCGGCGCCGGAGAGCGCGGACTGTGCGCGGGCGGCGACATCCGGGCCGTCCACGACGACGCGCGCGACGGGGACGGCACCGCGTCCGCCGCCTTCTGGCGCGACGAGTACCGCCTCAACGCCCGGATCGCCCGCTACCCCAAGCCGTACGTGGCGCTCATGGACGGCATCGTCATGGGCGGCGGCGTCGGGATCTCCGCGCACGGCAGCGTCCGCGTCGTCACCGAGCGCTCGCGCGTCGCCATGCCCGAGACCCTCATCGGTTTCGTCCCCGACGTCGGCGGCACCCGTCTGCTCGCCCTCGCCCCGGGCGAACTCGGCACCCATCTCGCCCTGACGGGAGCCTCGGCCGGCGCCGGGGACGCCCTGCTGTGCGGCCTCGCCGACCACTACGTGCCGTCCTCCTCGCTCCCGCGGTTCCTGGCCGACCTCGCGGACCGGCCCGTGACCGAGGCACTGGCCGCCCACGAGAGGCCCGCGCCCCCGGCGGAACTCACGGAGCGGCGCGAGTGGATCGACGCCTGCTACGCCGCCGATACGGTCGAGGAGATCGTCCACCGGCTGTTCGCGGCCGGCGATCCCGCGGCCAAGGAGACGGCGGAGACCCTCCTCGGCAACTCGCCCACCGCACTGAAGGTCACGCTGGCCGCCCTGCGCAGGGCCCGGCGGCTCGGCTCGCTGGAACGCGTCCTGGACCAGGAGTACCGCGTCTCCTGCGCGGCCCTCGCCGCTCCCGACCTGGTCGAGGGCGTCCGGGCCCGGATCGTCGACAAGGACCGCGAGCCGCGCTGGTCCCCGGCCACGCTCGCCGAGGTCACCGACGCCGACGTCGAGCGCTTCTTCACACCTCTGGGCGAGCGTGAACTCGGGCTGTCCGAGGGCGAGTTCGGCACGGGGACGGAGGCGGGGCAGGACTGAGGACCGCGCGCCACCTGGGACGAGAGGAAGATCACCCCGGTCGGCGCGGTCTTGGCCGGGCACGCGTCGCACGGTACGGTCGGTCCGATATCGATGACGTCAAGACGGAAGCCGGTGGAAATCCGGCACGGTCGCGCCACTGTGAACGAGACGTCCCAGCCACGCTGGGCCCCGTGAGTCAGACCCGTAGGCGTCATCCTGTGCACCACCGAGATGGGACGCGAACTCCCGAGGAGGTCCTGCCATGGCGCAGACCGTCGCCCAGCCGACAGCCAACACCCCCGCTCTCCCCGCCAAGTTGCCGATCGGCGCGATCGTCCCCTGGGCGGCCTTCTTCGGCATCCTCATGCTGGTCCTGCTGTACTTCGTCGGCGCCGAACAGGGTGCCACCTCCGTCGTCTCCGGCGAGGGCGTCCACGAGTGGGTGCACGACGCCCGGCACCTGCTCGGCTTCCCCTGCCACTGACCCGAGGGGACCGCGCACACCCATGAACTCCGCAACGGTAAGAAACCTCCTCGTACGCGGCATGCTCGCCGGCCTCGCCGCCGGTGTACTCGCCCTGGTCGTCGCGTACTTCCTCGGTGAACCGAGCGTCGACACCGCGATCGGCCTGGAAGGCCACGCCGCGGGGCACGAGCACGAGCACGGGCAAGAGGTCGAACTCGTCTCCCGCAGCCTCCAGTCCACCGCGGGCCTCGCCACCGGCGTCCTGGTCTACGGCGTCTCCTTCGGAGGGATCGCCGCGCTCGCCTACTGCTTCGCACTGGGCCGCGTGGGCCGCTTCGGACCGCGTGCCACCGCGCTCCTGCTGTCCGGGACCGCGCTGCTCGCCGTGTACGTCGTGCCGTTCCTGAAGTACCCGGCCAACCCGCCGGCGGTCGGTGACGCCGACACCATCGGCAAGCGGACCGCCCTGTACTTCCTGATGATGGTCCTCAGCGTGCTCCTCGCGGTGGGTGCCGTCATCCTCGGCAAGCGCCTCGCGCCGAGCCTCGGCGCCTGGTACGCCACCGTCACCGCGGTGGCCGCCTACGCCGTCGTGATCGGACTCGCCTACGCGTTCCTGCCCGTGGTCAACGAGGTTCCGGAGCACTTCCCGGCCACCCTGCTGTGGCGGTTCAGGCTCTCCGCCCTGGCCATCCAGACCGTCCTGTGGGGCGGATTCGGCCTGCTCTTCGGCGAGTTGGCCGAGCGCATGCTCAACCCCCGGTCCGCGGACGCTCCTTCGGGCCGGTCGGTCCCGGCCGTGAACTGAACCCTCCCGCGTGAACGCCACGGGCCCCCGGATCACTCCGGGGGCCCGTGG
>NZ_JBHYPZ010000028.1:0-124550 GCF_042746485.1 Streptomyces sp. NPDC058751
GGGTGGCGGGGGGGGGGGTTGGGGTGGCGGGGGGGCCGGGGGGGGGGGGGGCCGGGGGGGGGGGTGTGCCCGGCGGGGCGCCCCCGGCGCGGGGGGCCGTGGGTGCCCGCTCGGGCACCTACGGCACCGCCCGGTCTCAGGTGCCGTAGGTGACCTTCACCTCCGTGAAGCCGAGCGAGCGCAGCAGGCCGTCGAGCATGGCGGTGGTGTTCTCCTCGGCCCGCGCCGTGAGGCGGCTGTCCTTCGCCGCCTCGCCGATGTGCCGGGCCGCGAGGCGCTGCACGGCCCGTTCGTCGTTCGGGTTGTCCGAGAAGACGTCACCGAGCCGGTCGAGGAGACCGCGCTGTTTGGAGACGGCGTAGGAGTGGTCGGGGTCGAGGGCGGGTCTGCCCAGTGCCGCGTGCGGCAGACGGAGCGTGGCCGACGTGCGGTCGTCGTCGACCGTCACGTCCTCCCGGCCGACGCGTCCGAGGTCCACGTAGGCGTCGACGGTGCCGGCCCCCACGTACAGGGTGCGGGTGCCGCGGATCGCGTCGGGCAGGTACTTCGCGTCCTTCTCCAGGTCCACGACCACCTGGAAGTTGCCCGAGGCGGCGTCGTAACGGCTCATGTCCTGGATGGATTCGAGCAGCGCAGGGCCCGAGTTGTCATGGGTCTCCGTGCCGAACACATCGCGCAGCCCCGGCAGAACGGCCAGCCGCAGCCCGGCGAACAGCACCACGAGCACCAGCGCGAAGGCGGAGACGACCTTCGCCCAGCCGGGCAGGCGTTTGATGGACGTCGTCATGTCGACGGTCCTCCTTTCGCCTGTCCGTCTACCCGCCGAGTCCCCTGACAGGCCGTCGGCCCGTGGCGTCCGGCGCGTGACCCCCCGGTGCGCGACGCGCGGGGCCCGCCGTCCGTCGCGGGGAGACCCGGTACGGTGCCGCCGCCGGGCGGATCCGAGGTCCGCCCGGCATCTCGCGGTCGGATCCGCAACCGGAAAATCCCCGGTCGAAGGCCCGAAAGGTGCCCAGTAGCATGAGGTGCGCACTCCGGGCCGATCTTGCGCCCGGCGACGCAATCCCCTTCGATCATGCGAGGAGCGGACGTGCGTGACATCGCCGTGTTCAGCGGTAGTGCCCATCCGGAGCTCGCGGCCGAGCTCTGTGCGCACCTCGGTGTGCCCCTCAGCCCGACCCGTGTCAGCCGGTTCGCCAACGACTGTCTGGAGGTCCAGCTCCAGGCCAACTGTCGCGAGCGTGATGTCTTCCTGGTGCAGCCCCTCGTCACTCCGGTGCAGGAACACCTGGTCGAGCTGCTGATGATGTGCGACGCGGCCCGTGGTGCCTCCGCCGGACGGATCACCGTGGTCATGCCGCATTATTCGTATGCGCGTTCGGACAAGAAGGACATGCCCCGGATCTCCCTGGGCGGCCGGCTCGTGGCGGACCTGCTGGTGGCGGCCGGTGCGGGCCGCGTCCTCGCGATGACGCTGCACTCCCCGCAGGTGCACGCCTTCTTCTCGGTGCCCGTCGACCACCTGCACGCCCTGAGGGAGCTCGCGGTGCACTTCCGGGCCAACGACCTGTCGCGTACGACGGTGGTCTCGCCCGACCTCGGCAACGCGAAGGAGGCCGCCGCGTTCGCGCGGCTGATCGGGGCCCAGGTGGCCGCCGGTGCCAAGCAGCGGTTCGCCGACGACCGGGTGAACATCAACTCGGTCATCGGCGAGGTCTCCGGGCGCGATGTCATCGTGCTGGACGACGAGATAGCCAAGGGCAGCACGGTCCTCGAACTCCTCGACAGGCTCCGCGAGTTGGGTCCGCGATCGATCCGGGTCGCCTGCACCCACGGGCTGTTCGCGGCGGGAGCGCTCAAGCGGCTCAGCGAACAGCCCGACGTGCTGGAGATCGTCTGCACGAACACCGTGCCGGTCCCGGTCGAGGAGCACACCGAGAAGCTGACCGTCCTGTCCATCGCCCCGGCGCTCGCCGAGGCGGTGCGGCGCATTCACAACGGTGAGTCCGTCAGCGCCCTGTTCGACGCGCCGCAGAACCAATAGACAGGAAGGAGCGGACCTTCCCTCCCCACCGCTCGGTCACCAGGAGCGGCTGCCGTGCCCGGCCGGGAAGCCGCGGAGCAACGCTCGGCGTCACCCAGGTGATCAGGAGGGCTCGCAGTGGCCAAGGCGAAATTCGAGCGGACCAAGCCGCACGTGAACATCGGCACCATCGGGCACATCGACCACGGCAAGACGACACTGACGGCGGCCGTCACCAAGGTGCTGCACGACCGCTTCCCCGACCTGAACCCGTTCACGCCGTTCGACCAGATCGACAAGGCGCCCGAGGAGCGGCAGCGCGGCATCACGATCTCGATCGCCCATGTCGAGTACCAGACGGAGAACCGGCACTACGCGCACGTGGACTGCCCGGGGCACGCGGACTACATCAAGAACATGATCACGGGGGCCGCGCAGATGGACGGCGCGATCCTCGTCGTCGCGGCGACCGACGGGCCGATGCCGCAGACGAAGGAACACGTCCTGCTGGCACGGCAGGTCGGCGTCCCGTACATCGTGGTCGCGCTCAACAAGACCGACATGGTGGACGACGAGGAGATCCTGGAACTCGTCGAACTCGAGGTGCGCGAACTGCTCACCGAGTACGAGTTCCCGGGCGACGACGTCCCGGTCGTCCGGGTCTCCGCGCTGAAGGCGCTGGAGGGCGACCCGGAGTGGAGCGCGACGGTCCTCGAACTCCTCGCGGCCGTCGACGCGTTCGTGCCGGAGCCGGTGCGCGATGTGGACCGGCCCTTCCTGCTGCCGATCGAGGACGTCTTCACCATCACGGGCCGGGGCACGGTCGTCACCGGCCGGATCGAGCGCGGGGTCCTGAAGGTCAACAGCGAGGTCGAGATCATCGGCATCCACGAGCGGAAGACCCGGACCACCGTCACCGGCGTCGAGATGTTCCGCAAGCTCCTCGACGAGGGCCGGGCGGGCGAGAACGTCGGGCTGTTGCTGCGGGGCGTGAAGCGCGAGGACGTCGAGCGGGGGCAGGTCGTCATCAAGCCGGGTTCGGTGACCCCGCACACCCGGTTCGAGACGCGTGCCTACATCCTCTCCAAGGACGAGGGCGGCCGGCACACGCCCTTCTTCGACAACTACCGCCCGCAGTTCTACTTCCGCACGACGGACGTGACCGGGGTCGTGACCCTGCCCAGGGGCACGGAGATGGTCATGCCGGGCGACAACGTGACCATGGAGGTGCAACTGATCCAGCCGATCGCCATGGAGGAAGGGCTGAAGTTCGCCATCCGGGAGGGCGGCCGGACGGTCGGCGCCGGACAGGTCACGAGGATCCGGGAGTAGGCACCGTGCTCGCGGGGCTCTCCGGCGGGTTCGCGACCGGGTCCGGGCGGCTCAGCGCCTCCTCCGTCGAGGCCGAGGGCGGCAGGAGGCGCGAGAGCCCCGTCAGCCGGAACATGCGGAGGGTCAGCGGGTGGGTGCAGACCAGGTGCAGCCGGCCGCCCCGGTCGAGGACGCGGCGTCTGGCGCGGTACAGCAGCCGCAGGCCCGAGCAGTCGAAGAACTCGACGCGCCGCAGGTCGATCACGACCCGCGGCGCGGGTTCCGAGGTCACCGCGTCCAGGAGCGGGGTTATCTCCGTCGTGGAGAGCAGATCGATCTCCCCGCGCAGTTCCAGCACCACATGACCGTGGTCATGGTGGATCCGCAGATGCCTGGTGCGCGGTGCGAAGTCGCTCGCCACGCGGACAACACCTCCAGCCGGCTGTCGGCCCGCTCCCCGTGACGGGGGAGCGGGCTCACCGGAGGCCGGGGCGACGACACGTCAGGCGATCACAGGGCACGACCCGGGCACCGGTTCGATGTGAAACCGTTTCCTGCCCTGCAAGCTACCCCCGTTGGGGTGAATCTCAGCATGTTCGATTGACATATGTCTTTGTCGTGGGTGCGGAGTTGGCCGGATGTGTTCCGACCGTCAGGCTTCCCGCCGCCCGGACCGCCGGGCGTCAGTCGACCACCAGCACGAGCTTCCCCGTGGTCCGGCCCGTGTCGCCCAGGGCGTGTGCCTTGGCGGCGTCGGCGAGCGGGAAGGTCTCGGCGACCGTGGCGCGCAGCGCGCCCCTCTCGACGAGATCCGCGACCGCCCGCATTCCCGCCCGGTCGGCGTCGACGAGCATCCGTACCGCCCGGACCCCGAGCCGTTCGGCCTCCTCGTGGAACGCGTCGGGCCCGATCGGCAGGATGGAGACGACGATGCCTCCGGGGCGCAGGACGCGCAGCGAGCGCAGCCCCGTCTCGCCGCCGATGGTGTCCAGGACGGCGTCGACGTCACGCACGGCCTCGGCGAAGTCGACGCTGGTGTAGTCGACCGGCTCGTCCACGCCGATGGACCGCAGGAAGTCGTGCTTGCCCGCGCTCGCGGTGCCGATCACGTACGCGCCGAGGGACTTCGCGATCTGGACGGCCACGTGGCCGACCCCGCCGGCCGCCGCGTGGATCAGCACCCGCTGTCCGGGCCGCACGCCGGCGCGCTCGGCCAGTGCCTGCCAGGCGGTCAGGGAGACCAGCGGGAGGGCCGCGGCCTGCGTGTGGTCGATCGCCGAGGGCTTGAGGGTGAAGGCGCGGGCCGGACCGGTCACGTACTCGGCGTGCGAGCCGTGGCCGTAGGGGTAGGGCAGCATGCCGAAGACCTCGTCCCCGGGCCGGAAGTCGGCGACGCCGATCCCGGTCGCCTCGACCACGCCGGAGACGTCCCAGCCGAGGACGAAGGGCGGCCGGCCGAGGAACCCCCCGGTCGCGCGGTGCTTCCAGTCGGTCGGGTTGACGCCCGCGGCCCGTACCCGGACCAGGATCTCGTTCGGCCGCGGCGAGGGCCGCTCCAGGGTCACTTCCTCAAGGACCTCGGGGCCGCCGAGGACGGTCTGGCTGATGGCTCGCATCGTGTTCACAGTGCTCATGGTGAACCAGCCTGCCCGGAGGAGTTCCGGCAGAAAATGGCACGATTGCCAACCTTCGATAGAATCGTGCCATGGATGAGACGGGGCATGAACCGGAGCGCGAGCCGGAACGGGAAACGGAACGAGCCGGGCGGGCGGACCACGTGGAGCGTGTCGTGGTTCTGGCGCTCGACGGCGTCTACCCCTTCGAACTGGGGATGCCCAGCCGGATCCTGGGCGCGGCGGACGGCCGCTACGAGGTGGTGACCTGCACCCTCGACGGAGGGCCGGTCCGCACCGCCGCCGACTTCTCCGTCACCGTCGACCACGGTCCAAAGGCCCTGGGCACGGCGGACACGGTGGTGGTCGCCGCGGTCACCCCGGCCGCGCTCCCCGTCGGCCGTCCCGACGAGGTCGCCGCGGCCCTCGCGCACATCCGTCCGGGCACGCGCATCGTCTCCATCTGCACGGGCGCGTTCGTGCTGGCCGCCGCCGGTCTGCTGGACGGACGCCCGGCGACCACGCACTGGTGCGTGGCCGACGAGTTCCGGCGCCTGTTCCCGCGGGTCCACCTGGACCCGGACGTCCTGTTCGTGGACGACGGCGACCTACTCACCTCCGCCGGAGCCGCGTCCGGCATCGACGTCTGCCTGCACATCGTCCGCCGCGACCACGGCAGCGAACTGGCCAACAAGGTGGCCCGGCGCTGCGTGGTCCCGCCGTTGCGCGAGGGCGGCCAGGCCCAGTTCATCGAACAGCCCGTCCCGGAGCCCTCGGTCGCGAGCACCGCCGCCACCCGGGACTGGGCGCTCACGCGCCTCGGCGACCCGCTGACCCTGACCGATCTCGCCGCCCACGCCGGAATGAGCCTGCGCACCTTCGCCCGCCGCTTCAACGACGAGGTGGGCCTCAGCCCCGGCCGCTGGCTCATCCAGCAGCGGCTCTCCCGGGCCCGCCATCTGCTGGAGGCCAGCGATCTGCCGGTGGACCGGATCGCGGGCGAGGTCGGCTTCGCGACGGGCGCCTCGCTGCGCCAGCACCTCCAGGCGACGATCGGCGTCTCGCCCCAGACGTACCGCCGGACCTTCCAGACCACGCGCTGACCGGCGAACGAACCTCCACGCCCGTGCGTCGTAGGAGCACGGACGACGGACGGAGGGACAGTGGTGGGCAAGCGCAGGGGGATCGTGGCCGCGGTGGTGCTGGCGGGGCTCGCGGCGGCGGGGTGCGGCGGGGGCGGGCACGACGGGGTGGTGGTGACCGGCGCGGCCCCCGTCACCCCGTACTCGGGGCGGCTGGACCTTCCGTACACGGTGGGGGACGAGGGGGACGCGGAGGAGAGCTCGGGCGCGGCCGGCCGGGCGCTGGAGTGCGACGGGGCGATCCGGGCGGGCGACGCGGGCGACCGGTGGAGCAAGGGCGACGGCGGGTCGACGCCCGAGGAGGGGCTGGAGGCGTACTTCGAGATCTACCAGCCTCAATTGCCGGAGCGGGGCTACCGGGTGGAGCGCGAGGAAGGGGGCCGCGTCCTGTTCTCGTACGACGTCAGGGGCAGGACCAAGGTCGCCGTCGTCGTCGCGAAGGACCAGCCGCGGCGGCCGGGCTGGGGTCCGGAGACCAGCGCGTCCTGCGACCCCTCCGAGTTCCCGGAGAGCTGGACGAAGACGAACGGGTACGAGATCTGGACGGACCGGGACGGCCGGCGCGTGCCGACCACCGAGGTGTCCAGCTCGGTCGGTGCCGAGCACTGCGACTGGCAGAGCGCGCACTTCCTCGACCTCGGCCGGTCCGGCCGCCTGTACGCGCGCGATCCCCGCGGGGTCCTGCCGCCCGGGGCCCTCGCCGCCGCGTACGACGGGGACGTCCGCATGCCCGCCGACGCGCGTGACACCGGCTACCGCTACGGCGACTGGAGGCTGTGGCTGACGCCGGACAGGTCCACGGCGTACGTCAGGACCTCCGACGGGGTGGAGGCGTGGCCGTCGACGGCATCGCGCTTCGGCTGCAAGTGAGGCGACCGGCCGGGCCGCCCGGCCCGGCGCGTCACCTGCTCGCGTGCAGGGCGACGAGGAGCTGCCAGACCTCGTCCGCGACGGTGTCCGGGGTGCCCTCCAGCAGGCCGTGCAGCCAGTCCGCGAGGACGCCCGCGAAGGTGGCGGCCACCGCGGAGGCGACGAGGGGGGCGTCCGGCGCCCCGGCCAGGGTGCGTTCGGCCAGGCTCCGGGCCCGCAGGTCGCGGTGGAGCACGAGGCCCAGCGGGCCGCCGCCGCCCGGACTCAGCAGCGCGCGGTAGAGGCCGGCGTGCGGGGCGAGCCCGGTGAAGAAGGCGCGCAGCGCGGGGGGCGCGGACACCGGGTCGGGCCGGCCGCGCCAGGCGTGCAGCGCCTCCACGGCCTCGCGTACGACATCGGCGCACGCGTCGACCGCCAGCGCCTCCAGGTCGGCGTAGTGCACGTAGAAGGTGGCCCGGCCGACCCCGGCCCGCCGCACCAGCGCGGCGACGCCGGTCTCCTCGAGGGAGTGCTCGGCGCACTCCTCCAGCAGTGCCTGCCGCAGCTTCGCGCGGGTCCGGGCGGCGCGCGGGTCGTCGGGCGTCATCCGGCGAGCAGGACGGCGGCCAGGGCGAGCGCCCCGGGCAGGGCCTGGGCGAAGAGGATGCGGCGGTTCGCGGTGACCGATCCGTACACGCCCGCGACCACGACGCAGCACAGGAAGAAGACCTGCGCGTCGTGTCCGGTCGGGTCCGCCGCGATCAGCCCCCACACCAGTCCCGCGGCGAGGAATCCGTTGTAGAGGCCCTGGTTCGCGGCGAGAGGCGCGGTCGCCCGTGCCATCGGCGCGTCGAACCCGTGGAGCCCCCGCCCGGGCTTCTTCTCCCACAGGAACATCTCCAGCACCAGGATGTACGCGTGCAGCGCGGCCACCAGGCCCACCAGCACGTTCGCGGCCGTTTCCATCGTCGGCGGGCTCCGATTCGTCTCGGCTTTTCTTGGACAGGTGTCCACTGTAGCTGGACACCTGTCCAAGAAGTAAGCCGTCAGCAGCTCAGGCAGCTCAGGCAGCTCAGGCGTCCGGTGCCGTGTACACGCGCTCCCCTCCGACGTAGGTGAGCGCGACCCGGGTCCCCCCGATCGCCTCCGGCGGGCCCGCGAAGGGGTCGCGGTCCAGGACGGCGAGATCCGCGAGGGCACCCGGCCGGACGGTCCCGGTGTCGTCGAGGTGGTTCACGTACGCCGATCCCGCGGTGTACGCCGTCAACGCGGCGGCCAGAGCGATGCGTTCGGCCGGCAGGAACACCGGCCCCGGCGCGTCCGGGCTCACCCGGTTGACCGCGACATGGACGCCCTGGAGCGGGTCGGGGCTGCTGACCGGCCAGTCGCTGCCCGCCGCCAGCCGCGCGCCGGAGCGCAGCAGGGACCCGAACGGGTACTGCCAGGAGGCCCGTTCGGGCCCGAGGAAGGGGATGGTCAGCTCGTCCATCTGCAGTTCGTGGACGGCCCACAGCGGCTGGACGTTCGCCGTGGCGCCGAGCGCCGCGAAGCGCGGGACGTCGTCGGGGTGCACGACCTGGAGGTGCGCCAGATGCGGCCGGGTGCCGCTCGGCCCGTTCGCCTTCCGCGCCGCCTCCACGGCGTCCAGGGCATGGCGTACGGCGCCGTCGCCGAGCGCGTGGAAGTGGCACTGGAACCCGAGCGCGTCCAGCTCGGTGACGTACGCGGGCAGACGGTCCGGGTCGATGAAGCTCTTGCCCCGGTTCGCCGTGGCGTGGCCGCACCTGTCGAGGTAGGGGCCGAGCAGCGCGGCGGTGCCGTTCTCCGCGATCCCGTCCAGCATCAGCTTCACGCCGGCGGCCCGGAACCTGCCGTGCCGCAACGCGGCCCGCCGCTCGATAAGTCCGGGGATCTGCTCGGCGCCCCGCTCACGGTCCCACCACAGCGCGCCGGCCACGCGCGCGGTCAGCGAACCCCCGCGGGCCGCCGTCATGTACGCCTCCGACGGATCGTCCATGCCGAGGTAGTCCCCGAGGATCGCGTCCTGCCAGGCGGTGATGCCCAGCGCGTGCAGATGACGCTGGGCGCGCAGCAGCGCGGCGACCCTGTCGGCGGGCGTGGCCGGGGGAACGAGCCGGCCCACCGACCGCGTGGCCCCCTCCTGCAGCATGCCGGTGGGCTCGCCCGACACGTCCCGCTCGAAGCGTCCGTCGGCGGGGTCGGGCGTGTCCCGGGTGACGCCGGCGAGTTCGAGGGCGCGGCTGTTGACCCAGGCGCCGTGATGGTCCCGGTTCGGCAGGTACACCGGCCGGTCCGGTACGACCGCGTCCAGGAGCTCCTTCGTCGGCGTACCGCCTGCGAAGGCGTCCAGGGACCAGCCGCCGCCCGTGATCCACTCCCGCTCGGGGTGGGCGTCGGCGTACGCGCGGACGGCGGCCACGGTGTCCTCCGCGGTCCTCGCGCCGGTCAGGTCGCACCGGGCGAGTTCCAGGCCCGCCGGGACCGGATGGACGTGCGCGTCCTGGAACCCGGGCAGCAGCAGCCGCCCGGCCAGGTCGACGACCTCGGTGCCCGGGCCGGCCAGGTCGTGGACCTCGGTGTTCCCGACGGCGGTGATCCGCCCGCCGGTGACGGCCACCGCGGTCGCGCCGCGGCCCTCGGGGGTGAACACCGGGCCGCCGGTGAAGAGAAGGTCGGCGTGCATGGTCCCGCTTCCTCGTCCGGGCGGCCGAGAACGTCCAGCCGAAAGCGTTCGGGCGGAAACGCTCGGCCGAAAGTGTCCGGGCGGAAACGCTCAGCAGGAGGGCACGGACCGCTCATGTGCCCGGGCCGCCGTCGTGTCGTCCGCGCGCCGCTCAGTCGCGGCCGGATTCGGTGGGGGAGGGCCACACACCCGTGGACCGTTCGATGGCCTTCGCACCCGAGCGGTCCACCGCGCTGCGGACGACGGCGAAGATCGCGCCCTGGAGGGCGGCGGCGAGCAGGATCTCGCCCCAGCCTCGGTCCCTGTCCAGGGCGTCGGGCGCGTCCTCCTCGTGGCGTATCGCCATCCAGGTCTTCTGGAAGGCGAGCCCGGCCAGGGCGCCCCCGGCCCAGCTCAGCACGAAGCCGACGGGCTTGTACGCCAGGGGCAGTTTGAGCTTCTTCTGTTTCCTGGACACCGAGGCTCCTTCTCGCTCACGAGGCCCGCCGACCCGCGCGGGCCTCCTCCGACCGGGTACGGGTGCCCTGTGTGCCGCCCGCGTACCCCTCGGTCCGATTCTCCCGGTCCGCCGGTGTGAGGCGCAGCCCCTGGGGAAACCGGCCGGGGTGAGCGGCGAAGAGACGAGGGAACCGGAGGGCCGCACCCCGGCGGCGCGGCAGCGGCCGAAGGAGAACGGTCCGGACGGCAGGACCAGGGTCACCGTGATGGTGGCGCTGGGCGCCAATCTGCTGATCGCCGTGGCCAAGGCGGTGGGCGGCCTGATCTCGGGATCGCCCGCTCTCCTCTCGGAGGCGGCCCACTCCGTGGCGGACAGCATGAACGAGGTGTTCCTGCTGGCGGCGCTGCGGCGCAGCCGCCGGCCCGCCGACCGGAGGCATCCGTTCGGCTACGGCAAGGAGCGGTTCTTCTGGTCCCTGCTCGCGGCCGTCGGCATCTTCGTCATGGGCGGCTGCTTCTCCTTCTTCCAGGGCTTCGAGGCGCTCCGCAACGGCGCCGACGAATCCTTCGGCGGCTATGTGACCGGGCTCGCCGTGCTCGGCGTGGCGCTGCTCGCGGAAGGCGCCTCGTTGCTGCGTGCCCTCTTCCAGGTCCGGGGCAAGGACGGCGACGGCATGCGCGATCCGGCCCTGCGGACGGTCGTCGCCGAGGACGGCACCGCGGTACTGGGCGTGAGCCTCGCGATCGTCGGCATGGCGCTCCACATGATCACGGGCCAGGTCGTGTGGGAGGCATGCGCCTCCTTCGCCATCGGACTGCTGCTCGTGTGCATCGCCTTCTGGCTCGGCAGCGACGCCCGCGAGCAGCTCATCGGGCGGGCGGTCGACGAGGAGCGGTGCGGCCGGATCCGCGAACTGTTGAAGGCACAGCCCGAGATCGACAGCGTCGAGGCGCTGCTGACCATGGAACTCGGCCTCGACTCGGCCCTGGTGGCCGCCCGGATCGACCTGGTCCCCGGGCTCGACAGCGAGGAGGTGGAGGAGGTCGCCGTCCGCATCAAGCGCTCGGTCGCCCACACCTTCCCCGAGGCCGGCCAGATCTTCCTCGACGTGACCGACGCCGGGGAGGCGGCGGCAGAGGACCCCACCACCGAGGGGAGCCCCGTCACGGAGGGAAGCCCCGCCGCGACGGGGGAGCGCGGCGGGGCCTGATGTGCGGGTGCCCGGCGTCCCCCGGGTTCATGCACGCCGGTACCGGGGAATTCCGGGTTCGGGTGGCCGGAGTCAGCCGGCCGGCTCCAGGACGAAGACGGGGATCACCCGGTCGGTCTTCTCCTGGTAGTCGGCGTACGGGGGGTACGCGGCGACCGCGCGCTCCCACCACACGTCCTTCTCCTCGCCGGTGACCTCCCGGGCGGTGAACTCCTTGCGCTCGGGGCCGTCCTGGAGCTCGACGTGGGGGTCGGAGGTGACGTTGTGGTACCAGACCGGGTGCCTGGGAGCGCCGCCGAGCGAGGCGACCGCGGCGTACCGCCCGTCGTGCTCGACACGCATCAGCGGGGTCTTGCGGATCTTGCCGCTCCTCGCGCCGCGTGTCGTGAGGATGATGACGGGCATGCCGGTGTCCATCAGGGTCGTCCCCTCGGTCCCACCGGAACCCTCGTACAACTCCACCTGCTCCCGGACCCACCGGGTGGGGCTGGGCTCGTACTCGCCCTCAAGAGGCATGGCTTCCGTCCCGTCGTCGCGTCGGACTGGTCGTGTTCCGGCATGATTCAACACCGGTGCGCACGCGAATCTTCCGTACCGCGGCCCGCGTGGCCCCCGGTCGGGCGGCTCCCCCTGTGGGGTGTGCCGGGCACACACGGTCCAGGGGGCCGGGCCCTCATGACGGGGCCGCCAGCACACGTACGGCCAACAGCATGATCACGCCGCTCGACGCGAGTCCCGTCACCAGCCGTCCCCGGTGACCCGTCAGGGTCCGGCCCAGCAGGGCGCCGCCCCCGGCGATCATGAGCTGCCAGCTCGCGGACGCGGCGAACGCGGCGAGCACGAACACCCCCTGGTCCAGCGGACGTACGGCCTCGGCCGTCCGGCTGCCGAGCACCAGAGCGGTGAAGTAGACGACGGTCGTGGGGTTGAGCAGGGTGATCCCCAGCAGCGTCAGGTAGGCGCGGACGGGACGCGGGGGGTCCTGTCCGGTCCGCTCGGCGAGCCGGCGCTCGCGGTACCGGCGGACCGCGCCGACCGCGCCGTGGACCGCCAGGGCGGCCAGGACCAGCGCGGAGACCCGGCTCAGCGGGAGCATCACCGGCTGGAGCGCGGCGGCGAGCACCGTACCGCCGAGGGTGGCGGCCAGGGCGTACAGCCCGTCGGCGGTCGCGACGCCGAGCGCGGCCGAGGCGCCGATCCGCAGGGACGTACGAGCGGTGAGGGAGACGAGGTAGGTCGCGACCGCTCCGACGGGCATGGCGATGCCGTAGCCCGCGAGGAGCCCCGCGACGAGCGCGGCCGTCACGACCGGGGAAGCCCGGGCCTCCGGGGTCGGCCGGGCTGCTGCTGGACCCGCACCGGACGGTCGGCGGCGGAGGTCGGCGGCAGGAAGGCTTCGATCGTGGACATGGGGCAGATGTTCGGGCCACCGGACGCAGCCGCGCAAGCCCTTTTCGCCGAGGGGCGCCCTGCCCCGCGGTCTCGCGCCGATGCCGACCGCGCCGATGCCGGGCCGCGCGGAGGCGAGGTCGCACGGACGGAGGTGGCCCGGCGCGGGGAGAAGGGCTACGGGCCTGCCGGGTCCGCTCCGTCACGATGGCGGAGCACACCGGGTGAACCCGTGGCCCGACCCCTACCCGTCCGCCTCCAGCAGGAGCCGTGCGGCGGCGCGCGCCTGCGCGGCGGGTTCGGCGCTCCCGTCGACGCCCGCCGTGACCATGGCGCCCTCGGCGAGGAGGAAGAGCTGGTCACCCAGGGCGGGCGGTCGCCCCGCCGCGCTCACGAGTCCAGCCAGGTACGCCCGGAACGCGGCTTTGTGCGCACGGGCCCGTGCGGCCACCCGTTCCGAGCCGGCACCGAGTTCGCCGTACGCGTTGATCCACGCGCAGCCGCGGAAGCCGGGCTCCGTGAACCACAGGCCCAGCCAGTCGAAGACGGCGAGGACTCTCTCCCCGGGGTCCCGTCTGGTGTCGACGTGCTCGGCCAGCCGTGCCCGCCAGCGGATGTCACGCCGTTCCAGGTAGGCGTCCACCAGGTGTTCCTTCGCCGGGAAGAGCTGGTAGAGCCGCTTGAGCGAGACCTGCGAGGCGGTCCGGATGTCGTCCATCCCCACGGCCTGGATCCCGCGGCCGTAGAACAGGTGCTCGGCGGCGTCGAGCGCCTGTTCGCGGGCGAGAGCGAGGGCCTGGTCCCGGCTCGGGGAGGGGGGCCGGTCCCGGGCGGTCGTGCTGTCCATGCGGTGGGCTCCTTGACGCGAGAACGAACGTTCTCTACGTTAGCGGCCGGAATGGGAGAACGTACGTTCTCCCATTGCTCTCGCCCGGGTCCGTGCCCGTGTTCCTGTGTCTGTTCCTGTTCGCGTGCCGAGGAGTCCTCATGGCCGACCGTCCGCCCCTGCCGCCCTTCACCCGCGAGACCGCGCTCCAGAAGGTCCAGGCCGCAGAGGACGCCTGGAACACCCGTGACCCGCACAAGGTCTCGCTCGCCTATTCCGAGGACTCGGTCTGGCGCAACCGGGACACCTTCGTCAGGGGTCGCGCGGAGATCGTCGAGTTCCTCACCGGCAAGTGGGCCCGGGAGCACGAGTACGCCCTGCGCAAGGACCTGTGGGCCTTCGACGGCAACCGCATCGCGGTCCGTTTCCAGTACGAGTCACGGGACGCCGACGGCCGGTGGTGGCGCTCGTACGGCAACGAACTGTGGGAGTTCGACGAGCACGGGCTGATGGCCAGGCGGGAGGCGTCCATCGACGACGTGCCGATCGAGGAGGCGGAGCGCCGGATCCTCGGCCCGCGCCCGGGGTCCGAACGCGGACAGGGCTTCCCGCTCCGGTAGGGCGGACCGGAGAACCGCCCCCGCCCGGAGGGGAGCGCCCGGCGTCGGGACGGGGCGAAGGTCGCCCGCTGTGGACAGCCCTTAGGGTTCGCGTGTGAGCGAACCCAGCGGAAAACCCTTCCTCTACGTCGTCGTCTGCGCGGCGGGGGTGGCCGAGGGCGTCGGCACGTTGATCGGCGCGGCCCGGGAACGGGGCTGGGAGGTCGGCGTCATCGCCACGCCCCAGGGCCTCGGCTTCATCGACGCGGCGGCGGTCGAGGCGCAGACCGGCCGTCCGATCCGTTCCGCCTGGCGGGCCCCCGGCGACCCCCGCCCCTTTCCCGCCCCGGACGCGGTGGCCCTCGCTCCGGCCACCTTCAACACCGTCAACAAGTGGGCGGCCGGAATATCCGACACCCTCGCCCTCGGAACACTGTGCGAGGCATGCGGACTTGGCGTCCCCGTCGCCGTACTGCCCTGCGTGAACGAGGCGTTGGCGGCCCACCCCGCCTACCGGGCCAGTGTCGAACGACTCCGCGAGATGGGCGTCCGCTTCGGCGACCCGTACGCCGGTGACGGCCAACAGGACGGCGGGCGCGGGGACTTCCGCTGGGAACGGGTGCTGGACCTGCTGACACCCGAGGCGGGCGCCGGTCTGTCGTAGGTCCGCCCTGGACGTGGGGTGCGGCGGCGGGCGCCACACGGTCGGGCGGGCGCCCCGTCCCGCTGTCCGCACATGACCGCAAGGGAGTTGAACATGTTCAAATTCGCTGGCAGGATGGCGGGCGCGTGATCGGCACCCGGCCGAACCGCAGCCATGGGTGGCTCCGCCACGGAAGGCCGGATCGTGAAGAACGACTCGCTCGGCCCGGCAGGGCGGATCGCGGCCCTCGTCGCCTGTCTGCTCCTCCTGGTGGGGTGTAATCCGCACATGTACGACGAGGTGCCCGCCGTACGTGACGCGAAGCGGGCGGAGATCGTGGACTCGTGGCGTTCCGTCGACGGCACGGAGGTCACCCTCCGCGCCGACGGAACGGCCGGCATCCGTCTCCTGGACGGGCAGGAGTTCGACTTCGACGACGGATGGCGGGTGTCGGGGACGGGAACGTGGAAGCTGACCGGCGAGCGCGCCGGGTGGAACGACGGCCAGCACGTCCGGCTGACCCTCACCTCGCGCACGGCGTCGACCACGCGCACCCCCGGCCCCGGTGAGCGCGCCGACCCACCGGACGGACTCCGGCCGGCACCCGACACCTACACGTGGACCTTCGAGCTGCAGCGGAACGACAAGAAGCGGTTGCTGCTGTACTTCTTCTTCGGCGACCCCGACTCCCGCAGCGCCTACGTCCTGGAGCGGGCGTAGGCGGGTCCGGCGGCCGCCTCACGGCCTGCGGAACACGGTGATCGAGTGGCCGACCTCGTCGATCCGTCTGCTCGTCGCGAGCAGCGCCCGCAAGCGGGCGTCGGCCTTGTCGATCGCGGTGTCGGAGACGACGAGGAGTCCGTGCACCCGGGCCGCGGGCACCGTGCGGGGGTCGGCCGCCTCGATGCCGTAGGCGGACGGTACGCCGGCGCCCTTGTAGACGAGCCACACCTCGTCGTGCGGGTAGTGCCTCCTCAGCCGGCCGGCCAGGCGGCCGAGGTCCTGGCCCCAGTCGACGTTCGAGTCGTGCAGCCGCAGATGGGTCTTCTCCGGCCCGCCGAACGCCTCGTTCGAGTACGGCAGGTAGTACGGGTACGTGAGCAGCGAACTGACGGCGACGAACAGGACCAGCCCCGCCGCCCCGGTCCCCGCCCACCCCGGCCGCCCTCGCCGCACGGTCCCCGCCCACCCCGGCCGGCCCCGCCGCACGGCCCCCGCCCGCTCCGGCCGGCGCCCGCGCGCGGTGACGGCGCAGCCCGCCGCGACCGCGAGGAACACCGGCACGAACAGGGCGTAGCGCACGCCGAGATCGCGGGAGCCGGTCATCGCCGAGGCCAGCAGCAGCGCCGGGGGGACCAGCAGGTAGGGGGCCGCGGGCCGCAGGCGGCGTACGGCCACGAGGGCGGCCGAACCGGCCGTCCACAGTGCCGTCGCGCCGAGCGGTGTCTTCACCAGCAGCGCGGCCGGCAGGTAGTACCAGAGCGAACCCCGGTAGAGCCGGCCGAACAGGAAGCCCTGCCAGGCCGTGTCCTCGAAACCGAACTGGACCCGCATGCCGTCCCGGTAGGGCCGGGGCAGGGGCAGGTGGTCCACGAGCAGCGCGCGCGGTCCGCGCAGGGCCGGGAGATCCGCGGGCGCCGTCCAGCGCAGCCGGGGATCGACGGCCAGGTACGTCGCCCACACCACGGCGACGGCCACCAAGGCCGTCCCTGCGGCGGCCGCGAAGGCGAGCCCGAGCAGCCGGGCCCTCGGCCACGCCCTGGCCCGCGCGCCGCCCGCCGGTGCCGTGTCCCGGCCGGTGCGGACCGCGTGCCGCACGGACGCCGTCGCGAGCAGCAGCACCACGGGAACGGCCGGCAGCATGCTCATCCTGGTCGCCACCGCCGCGCCGAGCGCCACGGCCGAGAGCGGCAGGTACGGGAACGGCCGCAGCCGGGCCCGCCACACCAGCCACACCGACGTCAGCAGGAAACCCGACGCCGGCGCGTCGAGCGTGGCCAGCGAGCCGTGCGCGATCACGTCGGGCGAGAACGCGTAGAGCGCGAGGGCCACCAGAGCGCCCGTACGGCCCGCGAGTTCACGGGCGAACGCGAGGACGACCAGGCCGGACAGCAGTGTCAGGGCGATCACCGGTAACCGCGCCCACAGCATCACCCGCCAGGGATCGTTCCCGGACTCGTACAGCACGTGCCGCCCCAGCTCGGCCTGGTCGCCCTCGAAGGCGGGGTCGAGGTGCGGGTGCGCGAACAGCAGCCCGGCCCCGATGACCAGCTTGCCCAGTGGCGGATGCTCGGGGTTGTGGCGCAGGTCGTGCCGCTGGACGTAGACCGTCGCGGTGCCCACGTACACGGGCTCGTCGATTGTCGGGGTCTGTTCCACGGCCGTGGTGACCATGGCGACCGCCATCTGGACCAGCAGCAGGGCCGCGGCCACGACGAACACGGCCCCTCGGCGCAGCCGCAGCCGCCCGGGGAGCGTGGGCGGCGGCACCGCGTTGTTCACCGGCACACGCCCATCGTGCCCTTCGCACGGTTCGGTGCCCCGCGGGCGCGGAGTGCCGGGCACCCGGCGTGTCGCCGGGCACCCGGCGTGTCCGGGCCGCTTCGGCCCCGTCCCTCCTCAGTACGGGGAGGCGGGGTCACGCGGTTCGGCGGAGAGCGCCCGGCGCAGGGCGGCCCGCCACGCGAAGGCGAGCGCGAGTTCGACGAGACCGATCAGCACCATCCACAGACCGAGCAGCCGGGTCAGGGCGCGGGCCGACTCGGTCGGCAGGGCCAGGACGACGATGCCCGCGATGATGCCGATCGCCGCCCCGCACAGGACGAAGCCGCGGTGCGGCAGGTCCTTCGTGGCGAGGGCGGTGTACGCGGTCAGCACGCCGGACACCAGCCAGACGACGCCGACGATCAGGGAGAGCGCGGCGATGGTCTGCAACGGGTTGCGCAGGCACAGGACGCCGGCCAGCACGTAGAGCACCGCGATCAGCAGCGTGGCGAACCGGCTTCCCTGCTCCCGGTGCCCGAACACGGACACGAAGCGGAACACGCCGATGACCAGCAGGTAGAGGCCGAGGAGGACCGCGAGGACGTGCAGGGTCTCCTCCGGCCAGACCAGGACCAGGATGCCGGGGACCAGCGTCGCGACGGCCGAGCCGAGGAGCCAGGTCCAGGAGGCGCCGACGCGGTCGAGGAGCACCACGGGGTCGCCCGGGGGCTCGGTGGCCGGACGGCCGGGCCCGGGCTCCGGCCCGGTGTGCGGTGCCGAACCGTACGGTTCCGTCATGGTCCCTCCTCACGCGGTCGAGCGGACCGGTCGCGGGCCGCCGACGGGACGGTGGGTGGATTCCCGTCGTCCACGCTCCCGTGCGACGGGTTCCGGCGGCTCACCCCCGGCGGGTGATCCTCACGGTCCCCCGGGCAGTTGGCGCATCTCCACGACGCGCAGGCCGAGCGACCGGCAGCGGGCCAGCAGCCCGTACAGGTGCGCCTCGTCGACGACCGGGCCGAACAGGATGGTCTGGCCCGAGATCAGCACGTGGTCCATCTCCGGGAACGCCTCGGAAAGCGTCTCCGAAAGATGTCCCTCGACACGGATCTCGTACTGCATGCGGGGCTCCCCGCGGCGGGCGGCCTGGGGCGGGCGGACGGCGCCCTTCCCCACGATCATCCGGCACCCCGCCCCGCCCGCCCTCACCCGCAGAAGGTGAACCTGGGCCCGGGGAACGCTCCGGAGCGCTCGCGCGGGGCGGGGGCGCCTTCGAGCCCAGCGCGGTCATGCCCGTACGGGCCCCGCGCGTCACGCCTGTCCGAGGGGGACGGCCGGGCTGCCCGGGCCGGGTTCCTTCCCGCGTCCCGCCCGTCCGGTCGGCAGATGCGTCGTGACCAGGAAGCTCGCCAGCGTGATGCCGCCGGCCGTGAGGATCCCCGCCTTCAGGCCGTTCAGCTGTGCCGTCGCGTAGGAGTCCGTGACGGCGTCGACCTCGGCCGGCGACAGCCCGGCCTGTTCGGCCGCCGAACGCACCTGGTCGGTGGGGACGAAGCTGATGCCCGCCTCCAGCGCGACGCCGGTCTTATCGCGTGCCTCCTGCGACACGTCCGGATGACTCGCCACCTGGGTGAGGAAGGCCTGTGCCAGGGCGCCGACGAGGATCGACCCGATCAGCGCCGTACCGAGCGCGGAACCCAGGTTCTGGGCGGTGAACTGGAGCCCGCCGACCTCGCTGCGCTCCTCCTCGCCGGCGCTGGACTGCACCACGTTGCCGAGCTGTGAGGCGAGCAGGCCCATGCCGACCCCCAGCAGGGCCATGGCCCCGGCGAACTGGGCGTCGTCGATGACCGGCTCGATGGTGGCCAGCAGCCATGTGATGGCTCCGAGCAGCGTCAGCAGGGCCAGTCTGACCACACGGCGCGGCCCCATCACCCGCCCCAGCCGGGAGGCCAGCACGGAGGCCACCAGCATGGTGACGGACACCGGGAGCAGCCGCAGCCCCGTCTGGAACGCGTCGAACCCCTGCACCACCTGGAGGTACAGCGGGATGGCGAAGAACAGCCCCAGCAGGATGAGGTTCTGGCTGACCAGCGTCAGCAGACCGGAGCGCAGGGGCGGCCGGTGCAGCAGCGACAGATGGACCAGCGGGTCGGTGCCGTGCGCCTCCCTGCGGCGCTCCCACTTGGCGAAGGCGGCCAGGACGAGCACACCGGCGGAGACGACGAACAGCGTCGGGGCGAAACCGAGGACGGTGAAGGGCGGGTTGCGGGGCTGCACCCACCCCCAGGTGCCGCTCTGGAGGACACCCAGCACGCCCAGTCCGAGCCCTGCCGCCGACAGGAAGGCGCCCACGCCGTCCAGCCGGGGGCGGGACTCCGGCCGGGGCCTGTCGGGGATCGCCCGGTGGAAGCACAGCATCGCGACGACGACCACGACCTCGCCCGCGAAGACCAGCCGCCAGGTGAGGTACGTCGTCACCCAGCCGCCCAGCAGCGGTCCGACCGCGATGCCGGCGCCGGCGAGCCCGCCGATGACGCCGTACGCGACGGCACGGTCCCGCCCGCTGTAGGACTCCGCCACGAGGGCCGCCATCGCCGGCAGCACCAGCGCGGCCCCGAGCCCCTCGACGACCGACCAGCCGAGCGCGAGCATCCACAGGGTGGGGGCCACCGCGGTCAGGCCCGACCCCACGCCGTAGACGACGAGTCCGACGAGGAACAGCCGACGGCGTCCGAGGATGTCGCCGAGCCGTCCGCCGGTGGCCATGAAGGCGGCCATGACCAGCGCGTAGAGCGTGATGACGGCCTGGATGGCGGTGACCTCGGTGTCGAAGTCCTCCACGAGCTGGCTGATGGAGACGTTCATGACGGACGTGTCCAGGACCATCAGGAACTGGGCCGTCCCGAGCACGGCCAGAGCGCGCCAGTGTTTCACCGGTGACCACCTCGTCGATTCGGCCCGCGCCGCCGTCGCGCCGGACGGCGGTGTCCGGTCCGGCCCCGCAGCCGCGGCACATCCATGGCACCCGGAGCTCCGCCTCCGCGCCATTCGGGGAGTCCGCTCCCATGGCACCCGAGGCGGACGCCTCGCGCCTCACCCGCGGCGGGGGAGCGGGGCCTGCCTTGCGGCATTCGGGGCATCGGGTGACGATCAGTGTGAAAAGGTCGCATTGGGGAGGGAGCCGTGGGCCCGGACCACATCGGATCCGACGCGTCGCCGTCGCCGTCGCCGAGACAACACGGAGGCAGGACCTCATGGCCGGGCTGCTGACCCCGGGCGGTGACCCCCTGCTCGCCGTCCGGTTCACCGTTCCGGACCTGACGGAGACCTTCGTGCGCAGGCCGAGGCTGGTCGGACGCCTCGACGAGGGTGTGCGGGGTCCCCTCACGCTGGTCAACGGGCCCGCGGGCGCGGGGAAGACGCTCCTGGTCGCCCACTGGATCTCCACGCGGGACCGTCCGGACGACGTGGCCTGGCTGACCGTGGAGCACGAGGACACCGGCCCCGGCATCTTCTGGACGTACGTCCTCGAATCCCTGCGGCGGCACGGAGCGGCCGTACCGGACGGCATCGGCAGCCCGTCGAGCCCGGGCGACGTGGACCACTCCCTGCTCACCCGGCTGGCGGCCTGGCTGAGCGAGCGCCCGGAACCCGTGATCCTGGTGCTCGACGAGTTCGACCGGGTGGGAGCCTCGACGGAGGTCGCCGACGAGCTCCAGTTCGTCCTGCGCCACGCGGGCGGCGGTCTGCGCCTGGTCGTCGTCAGCCGTACGGAGCCACAGCTCCCGCTGCACCGTTACCGCGCCGCCGGAGCGGTCGCCGAGGTCCGGGGCGCCGACCTGGCGTTCGTCCCGGGCGAGACGGCCGCCCTGCTGCACCGTCACGACATCCGCCTCTCGGACGACGGCGCCCGGTCGCTGACGGAGTGGACCGGGGGCTGGGCGGCCGGACTGCGCCTGTGCATCCTCGCGGCCCAGAACGTCGACGACCCGGACACCTTCATCAAGAACTTCGAGGCGGGCCAGAGCACGCTCGCGGACTTCCTGCTGGCCGAGGTCCTGGAGGCACAGGAGGAGGAGACCCAGGACCTGCTCCTGCGGTCGAGCGTCCTCGACCAGATCCACCCGGACCTGGCCAACGCCCTGACGGGCCGGGACGACGCGGACGCCATCCTGGCCGGGCTCCAGCACGCCAACGCCTTCGTCGAGGCGATCGGCCACTCGTGGTACCGGCTGCACCCCTTGTTCGCGGAGATCCTGCGGGTCCACCTGCGGGTCAGGCTTCCGGGTCTCGAACCGGAGCTGCACCGGCGGGCCGCCCGCTGGCTGAGCGAGCAGGGCCTGCTGGCGGAGGCCCTGCCGCACGCGGCGGGGGCGGGCGAGTGGGAGCTCGCGGCGGACCGGTTCGTCGACGAGCTGGCCATCGGCGAACTGCTGACGGGACTCGACGCCGAGCGCCTCGACGGACTCTTCGCCGCGATGCCCCCGGACGCGGCCGGGCCCGCCGCGTGTCTGGTGCGCGCCGCCCGCGAACTCGTCCGCCACGACGTCGACCGGGGCCTTGGGTATCTGCGCCGGGCGGGCGAGCACCTGGAGGGCGAGGGGGCCGACACGGCGGCCCTGCGGCTGAGCCACGCCCTGCTGAGGGTGTTCGCGGCCCGGCTGACCGGCTCGGCCGACCGGGCGCAGGCGGCCGCCGAGGACATGACGGCGGCCGAGCTGTCCCTTCCGGCCGAGCGGCTCGAACGGCACCCGGAGCTGCCGGCCCTGATGCTCACCGGCCTCGGTTCGGCCCAGCTCTGGGCAGGGCGGCTCGACGCGGCCCGGATCTCGCTGTCCGCCGCCGCACAGGTCGACGACGGACCCTCCACCGCCTCCCCCCGGCACGAATCCCTCGGCAGGCTCGCCCTGATCGACCTCCTGTGCGGGCGGCCGGGCCGCGCGGAGTCGCACGCGCGGGCGGCGGTCGCCGGGGCGGAGCGCTCCGGCCTGCCGCCCCCAGCCCGGACGGGCGTCGCCCAGCTCGTCCTGGCGGCGGTCGCCGTCGACCGCGACGATCTCGCCGCGGCGCAGACCCACCTGGACCAGGCGACCGTCTCCGGCGCGGCCGCGCACGATCCCGTCGCGACGGCGGGCCTGGCCCTGGTACGCGCCCGGACGCTGCTGGCCAAGGGCCATCCCAAGGAGGCGTTGCGCGTCCTTCGGGAACTGAGGCGCACGCCGCTCGGGGCCGAACCCTCGCCGTGGGTGAGCGACCGGGCCGCGGTGGCCATGGCCACCGCGTACCTGGCCCTGGGCGAACCGCTCGCCGCGGTGGACGTGCTGGCGCAGGAGGGGGCGGCCGGGCCGGAGGCCACGGCGGCCGCCGTCCGCGCCCGGCTCGCGACCGGCGACCGGGAGGCGGCGCGCGCCCTGCTCGGCGCGCTGTCCGCCGAGGTGGACGAGGGGCCGGCCGTCGCCGTCCGGGTGCTGCTCGCGCGGGCGCAGACCGCCGACGCGCTGGGCGACGACTCCACCGCCCAGCGGCTGGTGGCGCGGGCCCTGCGGACGGCCAGGCCGGAGCGTCTGAGACGGCCGTTCCTGGAGGCCGGGCCGTGGCTGCGGGGCTTCGTGCGGCACCGGCCCGTGCTGGCCCAGGGCCACGAGTGGCTTCCGGAGACGGCCGCGGTCCGGGGGACGGGCCCGGCCCGGGGGGCGGACCCGGAACCGGTGGCCGAGCCGGTGGTCGAACCGCTCAGCGAGCGCGAGCGCGAGGTGCTGGAGCGTCTGGCGCAGATGATGTCGAGGGACGAGATCGCCGCCGACATGCATCTGTCGGTCAACACGGTCAAGACCCACCTCAAGAGCGTCTACCGCAAGCTCGCCGCGACCCGCCGGGGCGAGGCCGTACGACGGGCCCGCGACCTGCACCTGCTGTGAGCCGCGGACCCGTCGTGCCGGATGCCGGCCGGTCCGGTCGGACCGGTCCGGCTCCGGCGTCGCCTGCGGACAGGTCCTAGGGCGTGTCCGTGTCCGACCGGGCCACGCAGAGAGCCCAGATGACGAATCCGTACAGGGCTATCAGCGTCAGCGACCAGACGGGGTAGTACGGGATGTCGAGGAAGTTGGCGATGATCAGCAGCGAGGCGATGCCCACGCCGATGACCCGTGCCCAGGTGGCCGCCGTGAACAGGCCGAGGCTCACGACCACGGCGAGCGCGCCGAGCGTCAGGTGGATCCAGCCCCAGCTGGTCAGGTCGAACTTGAAGACGTAGTTCTGGCCGGTGACGAAGACGTCGTCCTCGGCGATGGCCATGACACCCCGCAGGATGTCCAGGACGCCGGAGACGAACAGCATCACCGAGGCGAAGATCATCAGGCCGCTCGCGGCCGTCATCGTGGCTTTGGAGCGGGTGTGATGCTGGGTGGTTGCCATGGCGAGACCTCCGTTGCACGGCTGCGACCGCAGCCACTCACCACCGAGCCTGAGGCACCCGGGCCCCACCGGCCTCACCCCCTAAGGGTGACGGTGAACGGACATCCGCCCCCGCCCGGGCGGCCCGGAAGCCTCCTCCCGGGGCCGTGCCGGGGCTCGGCGGCCACTCGGCGCCGGTGCTCACGCCGTCTTCGTCAGCGCGTCCTGCGGACGTAGCCGGGGCTGTCGGGCGTCGAGACCTTCACGTCCCTGCGCACGATGCTCAGCCGGTCCCCGAACGCCGAACGCGCCTTGCGCAGACCGCTGTCGGTGTACTCGATCACCACCACCCGGTCGTCGAAGGCCTTCGCGTACTCACCGCACTCGTCGTACTCGCCGCACTCCTCCGCCACCGCGAAGTCCAGCCCGGTCCGCGACCTGAGTCCCGCCAGCTCGACGGTGTTCTTCTGCCCGATCGCCAGGTGCCGGGCGTGCGCGTGACGCGACAGCAGCGTGATGAACGCGGTGGCGTCGTCCGGGGTCAGCAGCTCCTCGGAGCGGGTGTAGCTGTCGTAGTTGTCGGGCTCGACCGCGTCGAACCCCTTGTCGGCGCACTCGTCGATCCACCGGCCGACCCGCTCGGCCACCCGTCTGCGCTTGTCGGGCGTCCGGATGTCCAGCAGCGCCTCGTTCCAGTCCCGGTCGACGACGACCTCGCCGTCCGCGTCCCGCAGCAGCAGGTCGGCGGGCCACTGCCCGCGTTCCCCGGGCTGGGCCTGGAAGGCGTTGACGTAGCAGATGTTGTACAGGCCGCGGGCCGGCGGGGACGAGCGGTCGCGGCTCACGACGCGGACGTCGGCGGCCGGGGGGTAGGCGCCGCCGATCTGGTAGTCGAACCCCGCGTGGAGCGGGGGCAGCCGGACGGCGGTCGCCGTCCGGCCCGGGCGGGGCGGTTTCGGCGAGGCGCTCGTGTCCCGGACCGCGTCACAGCCCACGAGGGCCAGGAGAACGGCCAGGGCCGTGCCCGTCACCGCGGTGCGCGGGGCACGTCCGAGGGGAGGCATGTCCGCTCCAACGATCGCGAGTACGTCCCCGCCTCGGACGCCTCGGCGGTCCTGGCGACTCTGGCCGGACTTGGACCTGGTCCGTCACCGGCTGGGCGCACCTCTGCGTGCCGGGTCGCGCCACGGCACGCAGAGGATCAAATCGCGCGTGCCCGACTTCGTCAAGTCGCGGCCCCCGCCGGGGACGGCGCCGGTACGCTGCCCCGCGCACCACTGATGTCCGGGCCCCGCCCCGCCCCGACCGAGGTCCCGACTCCCTTGTGGTGAGGCCGACTTGACCGGCCGGGTTCCGCCGGGCCGCGTTCAGTGCGGACCGGCCGCCGATGCGCCGGATGGAGCGGCCGACGCAGTGACCGATGAAGGAGCGGCGGAAACGGTCACGGCTGCGGTCGGGTCCGGAGCCGTGGACCAGGCTGCCGTCGAAGAACAGGACGTCACCCGGCTCCGTGTCGACGGGCACGGCGGTCAGACCGGCCGGCGGCGGCACGTACTCACGGGCGAAGGACAGCGCGGGGTCCGCCTCGTGCGGGCGGAACAGGTCCGTCCGATGGGTGCCGGGCACGACCTCGAGGCCGCCGTTCTCCCGGTCGATGACGTCGCAGGCGGTCCACGCGGCCACACAGGTGCCGGGTTCGACGCGGAGGTGGAAGCCGTCCTGGTGCAACGCCTGGCCGCGGGCCCCGGGCGGCTCGAAGCAGAACATGCTCCGGGCGGCCAGGACCTCTTCCCCCAGCAGGGTTTCGAGGACCTCCCGCACCCGCGGGTCGAGCAGCAGCCGCGGCGACGGGGCGTTGACCCGGTGCGGGTGCACGAAGCGGGGGAAGGCGTGCAGCGGGTCGGCCGGGGCGCCGGTCCCGATGCCGCCGGGCTCCGTGGCGCCGGTCCTCGGCACCCGCGGTGCGAAGTGCCCGGGGACCGGCCCGGCCGCGTGCAGCGCCGCGAACTCCGCGCACAGCGCGTCCGTCTCGCCCGGGGCGAACAGCCCGCGCAGCACGACGAAGCCGTCCTCCTCGAACCTCCCGAGCCCTCTTCCGTCCGTGACCGCCGTACGACCGTCTCCTCCCGGCGGGCCCGTCCCGCCTCCCCGGGGCGGTTACCCCGTACGGGGACTCGCCACCGCCGTCGGGCCGGTCGGTCCCGCGACGGCACGCGGCCCGGCCGGACGGCAGCCGAAGGCGTGCCCTCAGGGGCGCGGGTGGTCCGGACGGTCCGGGTGGTGCGGTGGGTGCGGGGGCGGGGGCGGCAACGTCGTGACGTCCGGTGCCGGTTCGGGCCACACGAGCAGCACCGGACAGGGGGCGTGGTCGACGACGAAGCGGCCGGCCGGCCCCAGGCTGTGCGGGCCGAGCCGGCCGCGGTCGCCGTCGCGGGCCAGGACGAGCAGTCCGGCGCCCTCGGCCGCCGCGACCACCTCCCGCTCCACCCGGCCGGTGCGCTCCACGAGGGTCGCCGGGCCTTCGAGCCGCCGGGCCGCCGCGTCGAGGAGCTCGGCCGCGGAGACCGTGCCGAGGGTCTCCAGGAGGTCGCCCGGATCGGGCTCGGCGCGTGCGCGTCCGAGGAGCCCCGCGAAGGCGCCGTGCGCGAGACCGGGCACGGCGGGGTCCGTGACGTGCAGCAGCACCACGTCCGTCGCGCCGGGAGCGTGCGTCCGTACGGCTTCCACGCACGCGGGCCATGTCCCCTCGACCAGCCAGACGACCACCCGCATGCCCATCAGCCTCCGATGACGTGGAGCGAGACCCACAGCGCCAGTACGGCGGGGACCAGCGCCGCGGGTACGGCGATCAGGCCCAGCCGGGTGAACTCCTTCAGGTCGACGCCGTGTTCGTGCTGATGCACGATACGCCGCCACAGCAGCGTCGCCAGCGAACCCGCGTACGTGAGATTGGGTCCGATGTTGACGCCGATCAGGACGGCCAGCACCGCGCCCGCGCCCGACTCGGCGGCCGGCGGCAGCAGCACGAGGACCGCGGGCAGGTTGTTGATCAGGTTGGCCAGGACCGCGGCGACCGCGGCGACACCGAGCAGCGCCGGCAGCGAACCGCCCTCCGGGAGGAGGCCGTCGAGGACGTCGGCCAGACCGTTGTCGACCACCGCGCGGACGACGATGCCGAGCGCGAGCACGAAGGCGAGGAAGGACGGCGCGGCGGCGCGCACGACGGTGAGCGGGGTGGCGCGACGGCGCAGGAGCGCCCGGCCGGC
This sequence comes from Streptomyces sp. NPDC058751, assembly GCF_042746485.1. Classification (NCBI taxonomy): domain Bacteria; kingdom Bacillati; phylum Actinomycetota; class Actinomycetes; order Kitasatosporales; family Streptomycetaceae; genus Streptomyces; species Streptomyces sp. NPDC058751. Next base: position 26,895 of record NZ_JBHYPZ010000028.1, read on the forward strand.
CAGGACGAGGGCCCCCGCGGCGGCGGACCAGGCCGGGTCGATCCCGACGGCCGAGGCGAGGACGAAACCGGCCAGGGTGCAGCCCACGGTGACCAGGGCGAACAGTGGCACGTCCGGCGGTTCCTCCGCGCGCCGGGAGGACGCGCCGACCGCGAGGTCACGGGCGAAGAACCGCCGGAAGACCAGGTACTCGGCGCCGATCGCGACCAGCCAGGGCAGCGTCATCAGCGCGGCGAACCGGGTGAAGCTCAGACCGCTGGCGGTGAACGCGAGCAGGTTGGTGAGGTTGGAGACCGGCAGGAGCAGCGAGGCGGTGTTCGACAGGTGGGTGCACGCGTACACGTGCGGCTTCGGGCGGGCTCCCATGCGTGCCGCCGTCGCGAACACGACGGGGGTGAGCAGGACGATCGTGGCGTCCAGGCTGAGCACCGCCGTGATCGCCGAGGCGAGCGCGAACACCGCGGTCAGCAGCCGGCCGGGCCGGTCCGCGGCCCAGCGGGCCGTCCAGGCGCCGCACGCCTGGAAGAGCCCTTCGTCGTCGCAGAACCTGGCCAGGACGAGGACCGCCGCCAGGAAGCCGATCACCGGACCCAGGTGGGCCGCCTCCGCGAGGGCGTGGTCCCAGGAGATCGCTCCGGTGGCCAGGACCAGTCCCGCGGCGGGCACGGCCACGACCGCCTCGGGCCAGTCGAACGGCCGGACGACCGCGGCCACGAGGACGGCGGCGAGCAGGGCGACGGACAGCGTCTCGGCGAGCGGGCCGCCGAGCGCGGCGGCTACGGGCACGGGGCACCGCCGGGGTGCGGCGAGGGGAGGCGGGCGCCGGGTCCGGCGGAGAGGACCTCGGCGGGCCGGTCGCCGGGTCCGGCGGAGAGCGTCCCGGCGAGCCGGGTACCGGCCGCTCCGGGGGCGCCTTGGACGAGCGGGCTGTTCGGGATGGTGTCCTCCGGGCGGTGATGGCGGCGCCCTCCATCTCATCAGACCCGGCCCCCCGCCCCGCGGACGCCCTCCCTCGCGCCGCCGTCCCGCCGCGTGGTCCGGACGACGGGCACCGGTCCCCGCGGGGGCCGTCACTCCTCGCCGGGGAGGGACAGCTCGGCCCAGATGGTCTTGCCCTCCGGGGTGTGCCGGCTGCCCCAGCGCCGGGTGAGCTGGGCGACCAGGAGCAGCCCGCGCCCGCCCTCGTCGAAGGTCTTCGCGCGGCGCGGGTGCGGCGCGGTGTGGCTGCTGTCCGAGACCTCGCAGATCAGGGTCTCGGCGTCGTGGACGAGCCGCAGCCGGATGGGCGGTTCGCCGTAGCGGATGGCGTTGGTGACCAGTTCGCTGACCACCAGTTCGGCCGTGAAGGCGGCCGCGGTCAGACCCCAGACCTCCAGCCGGCCGGTGACCTGTCTGCGGACCGGCGCGACGAGGGCGGGGTCGGCGGGGATGTCCCAGGTCGCCACGTCGGACGCCGCGAGGCCCTGGGTGCGGGCGAGCAGCAGCGCCACGTCGTCCGGCGCGCCGCCCGGCGGGAGCAGCGCCTGGAGGATCGCGTGGGCCGCCCCCTCCAGGTGCCCCGACGACTCCTGGAGGGCCCGGCAGAGCAGCCGTACCCCGGCCTCGGCGTCCCGGTCGTGGTTCTCCAGCAGACCGTCGGTGTACAGCGCGAGCACCGTGCCCTCGGCCAGGTCGAGTTCGACCGACTCGAAGGGCAGCCCGCCCAGGCCGAGCGCCGGACCGGGCGGCACGTCGATCTGCCGGGGCGGTCCGTCCGGCGGCAGGACGACGGGCGGCGGATGGCCCGCGCTGGCGAGCGCGCACCGCCGGGAGACCGGGTCGTACACCGCGTAGACGCAGGTGGCGCCCACCTCTCCGGTGGTCCCCTCGGTCCCGGCCTCGGCGGACAGCCGTACGACGAGGTCGTCGAGGTGGGTGAGCAGCTCGTCCGGGGCCAGGTCGATGTCGGCGAGCGTACGGACGGCGGTGCGCAGTCGGCCCATGGTCGCCGAGGCCTGGACGCCGTTGCCGATGACGTCGCCGACGACCAGGGCGACCCGCATCCCGGACAGCGGGATCACGTCGAACCAGTCGCCGCCGACCCCGGCGCGCGCCGCGGGCAGATAGCGCGACGCCGCCTCCAGGGCCGCCGTCCGGGGGAGGGACCGGGGCAGGAGGCTGCGCTGCAGGGCGAGCGCGGTCCGCCGCTCGCGGGAGAAGCGGCGGGCGTTGTCGATGCAGAGGGCGGCCCTGGCGGTGACCTCCTCGGCGAGCAGCACGTCGTCTGCGGTGAAGGGTTCGGGCCGCCGGAACCGGCTGAGGACGACGACCCCGAGGGTCCGGCCGCGGGCCCGGACGGGTACCGACAGGGTGGTGCGGACGCCGTGCCCGTCGCCCCGGCCCGGCCGTTCCTCCGGGGTGCCGGTCCCGTCCGGCGCGACGAGGGACCGCCCGGCGAGCAGCGAGCCGGCCTGTGGCGAGGACGCGGGATAGACGCCGACGCCGCCGGGTTCGACGACCGTCTCCGGGCCGTCCGCGCTCACGGACCGGTGGGCGGCGCGGCGGAGCGTGACCGGCGCGGCCAGCGGCCCGACGGCGTACTCGTCGCCGTTCTCCGGGGGGTCCAGCAGGTCGACGCTGACGAAGTCGGCGAGGGCGGGGACGCAGACGTCGGCCAGTTCCTGGGCCGTCCGGGTGACGTCGAGGGTGGTGCCGACGCGCACGCTCGCCTCGTTGACCAGCTGGAGCCGGCGGCGGGCACGGTACTGCTCGGTGACGTCGTGCGCGGCCACGCACACGCCGATCGTGCGGCCGTGGGTGTCGGTGAGCGGGGCGATCCGCGCGAGCCAGTGGCGCGCCCGGTCCCCGCCGCCGCGCGCGTACGTCTCCACGGAACGCGCCCGGCCGGTGGCGAGGGCCTCGGCCATCTCGCGCTCGAGCGGCTCGCCGTTCCGCGGGGAGACGGTCTCGGAGACCCGCAGGCCCCGGACGCGGTCCTCCGGGAGGCCGATCACCTCGGCCATCGCGTCGTTGAGGCCGTACAGCCGCAGCCGCTCGTCGTAGACGGCCATGGCGCAGGGCGCCTGCGCGAGGAAGGCACGGAGCAGCGGGTCCTCCGGGGCGCGCGGCTCCCGGACCTCCAGCGGGGTGAGTACGAGCCAGTCCCCGTCCCGCTCCAGGCGGTGGGCGAGCAGCCACACGGTGAGGACCCGGCCGTCGCGGTGGCGCAGGGCGAGCACTCCGCTCCGGCGGTCGCCGTCGGCCTCCGGGAGCGGGCCCGTGCTTCCGGAGGCCAGGAGATCCGCCGCCGGGCGGCCCTCGACCTCCTCGGAGGTGTGGCCGAGGAGCCGGCGGGCCCCCTCGTTCCAGTGGATCAGGGTGCCGTTCCCGTCGATGACCGCCCGCGCGGTGGCGGCCTCGTCGAGAGGGTGGACCGGGCTCATCGTCGCCGCTTTCCCTCGTGCGCACACTCACAGTGAACGAGCGTGCCGTCCGGGTTCCAGACTAGTGGCAGGCCGTCCCGCGCACCCTCGAACGAGGAAGGCCCGGACGGCCCGTGCGTACGGGGCGGTCCCGCGCGTGCCCGGACGGGCCGGGGGGTCCGTGCGCGGGGAACGTGCGTGAGGACCCGGTGGATGCGCGCGGTTCGCGCGGGGGCGCGCGGACCGGCGGACGCCGGGTGCGGCCCCGCCGGGCGGCCGATCGTTTTTGACATGTTTTCAATAAGGCTGATCTCGATCGTGCGCCTTGTTGGTGACGAGTGTGGTGTGCGAGGGTGAGCGTCCCGCGCTTGGTCAAGGGCCGGGTCTGAATCGCTGTTCGCCATCCCCGGCTGTCGACGAGCCCAACAGGCTCCCTGAGCGACGGTCGCCGCACGGCCTTCGTCCCCGGCCGTTCTCCCGGCGCTCCGTCAAAAGGTCCACACCAATCGGGATTCCCTTTCGACGGACAAGCACGTCCTGTGTGCCGCCTTGCACCTCGGAAGGAACCCGCTTTCGTGCGCACCCCCCACCCGCCGCTGCCCGACCGTCCGCCCGGCGGATACTTCGGCGAGTCCGACGACGAACTCGCCGCCGTGCTCAGAGGCGGGGCGGAGGCCGACGCCTCGCGCCCCGTCGCCCTGCTGACAGCCCGGCACTGGCGGCCGGCGTACGACTACGCGGTGATCTGCCTCGCCACGTCCTCACGGGTCGCCTCCATGGTCACCGAGGCGTCCTTCCAGCACGTCCTCGACCGTCTCGGCGAGGGCGAGCAGGCCCTCGCGCTGCGGCCCGAACTCCTCGTGACGGTGAGGGACACCGTCCGTGCCTGGGCGGCGGACGACCGGATGACCGAAGCCCTGCCGGCCCTGCGGAAACCCGCGGGGGGCCGCGGGATGCGCGCGGCGAAGTCCATGACGGCCGAGAACCGCAAGCTCGCCGAACACGCTTTCCTCGGTCTTCCGGGCGCCGCCCGGTGCCTGTTGTGGCACACCGAGGTGGAGGACGAGTCGCTGTCCGTTCCCGCCGGTCTCCTGGGCATGGACGAGCCCGTCGCGGTCGCCGCCTGGCAGCAGGCCCGTGAGCAGTTCCGCCAGGCCTGTCTGCGGGCCCATCTGGAACTCGCCCCGACCAGGGAATGCCGTTTCCACAACCGGCTCCTCGACACCCCGGGCCGGAGCGGCGGCGCCCTGCTGCCGGATGTCCAGCAGCATCTGTCGGAGTGCTCCTACTGCCGGCACGCGGCGGCTCAACTCAGCCATTTCGAGGGTGGGTTGGGGGTGCTGATAGCCGAGTCCGTGCTCGGCTGGGGCGCCCGTCGCTACTTCGACTCCCGTCGGTCGCGCGCACGGCAGGTGCTGCGGCAGCGAAGCGTCTCCCCGTTCCGCGGCGGGCGGCGGCGCGGCGGTGAGGCTTCCGGGAAGAGCGGACGCCTCAAGGGCCGGGGACGTCCGGCGGACGGTGAGCCGACCGGGAAGGACGCGCGCCCCGAGGACGAGGCGCGCGCGGAGAGCGGCGGGATCCCGGCGGGCGGTGAGCGGCGGTCCGGTTCCGGCGGACGCCCCGGCGGCAAGGGACGTCTCGGCGGCAAGAAGCGCCTCGAAGGCGGTACGGGCCCTGCGGGCGGCGGACGCCCGCAGGGCAAGGGGCGCCCCGACGGCGGCACGAGTCAGGCCGGTGGCGGGCGCCGCGGCACGGGCGGCCGGCGCCGTCCGCAGCCCCTGTTCGCGTCGACGGGACGCCGGGCCGCCCGGTCGGCGGAAGGGTCCCAGCAGGCACTGATCACCGGGGCCGGCCTGTCGGCCGCCCTGCTGGCGACCGTCCTCGCGGTCAGCCTGTGGCCGAACGAGGAGAGCGGCCCCGACTCCGCCGCCGCCATCGGAGCCAGCAGCAGCCGGTCGCTGTCGCCGGACCGGGACTCCACGGCCCCGCCCGTGTCCACGCCGTCCGCCGCGGTCGAACTCTCCGCCAGGGGCGAGCGGACCCGGCTGCGCAACGTGGACGCCGACCTGTGCCTCGATGTACGGGACGCCCGGGCCGTGGAGGGCGCCGAGGCCACGCTGGAGGCGTGCTCGTCCGCCCGGACCCAGCAGTGGGTGCACGAGCGGGAGGGACTGCTGCGCAGCGTCGCCGGTTCCGGGCTCTGCCTCGACGCGCGTGCCGACGACGGCGTCCTCCTCCTCGGCCGCTGCGCCGGCGGGGACGCGGAGCGGCGCGAGGACGTGCGCTACGACCTCACCGAGGAGGGCGAGCTGCTGTCCCGCGGGCGCGACGGACTGGCCGTCGCACCCGCGTCCCCGGAGCGCGGCGCCGACATCGTGGTCAAGGTCCGCGACCACTCCGCAGGCCAGCGCTGGCGGACCGAACGCCCCTAGGCAGACGGGGATTTGACGACAGGGCCCAGACGGGGCGGGACTTCCCGCGTGCAGGGATCCGTCGTCGCCCGTCGTCCCGCTACGAGACGACGTCCGTGGGCGGCTTGCCCTCGATGAAGTCCGCCGCGTTCCGGACCGCGGCCAGGGCTATCCGCACGAGGGTCTCGCGGGTGACACCGGCGACGTGCGGGGAGAGCACGACGTTCGGGGCCTTGAGCAACCGCAGGGCCGGGGTGGGCGGTTCGGGGTCGAAGACGTCGAGGCCCGCCCCGGCGAGGGCGCCCGCGTGCAGCGCGTCCGCGAGGGCTTCCTGGTCGATCAGGGCGCCCCGCGAGGTGTTGACGACGAACGCGGTCGGCTTGAGCAGCGCGAGCCGTTCGGCGTCCAGGAGGTGGCGGGTCGCGTCGGTCAGCGGCGCGTGCAGGCTCACGTAGTCCGACACGCGCAGCAGTTCCTCCAGTTCGACGTGGCGGGCGCCGAGCCGGTCCTCCGTCTCGGTGGACGCGCGCGTGGGACCGGCGTACACGACGTTCATGTCGAACGCGACCGCGCGCCGCGCGACCTCCTCGCCGATGTGGCCGAGCCCCACGATGCCGAGCGTCTTGCCGGACAGCTCCGTGATCGACTGCTGGAGCCGGGGCAGCGCCCAGTCCGCCTCCGTCAACGCGGTGTGGGCGGGCACCAGTTGCTTGGCCAGGGCGAGCATGAGGGCGAAGGTCTGCTCGGCCACGTTCTGCTTCTCGGCCCCGCTGGAGCCGATGTTGCACACCGGCACGCCCCGCTCGCGCGCCGCGTCCAGGTCGACGTAGTCGAAGCCGTGGCTCGCGCACTGGATGAGTTCCAACCCGGGTGCGGCCGCTATGTGTCCGGCGGTCACCGGGCCGAGGCCGGTCACCACGACGTGGGCCTCGCGCAGCGCGGCGGGGTCCTCGTCCGTGGTCTCGACGACGGTGACGCGGGCCTGCCCCGGGAAGAGCGTGGCGAGCGCCGCTCCGGCCGTACGGCCGCCCACGTGCGGGGAGACGACGGCGAGCACGTTCTTCGGGACGGTCATGCGGTCTCCTCGATGAGGTCGTCGGGGCCGAGCGAGGCCGGGCGGGAGTGTCCGGACAGGGCGAGGGTCAGGTCGAACTCGGCGAGCAGACAGCGGACGACGTGTTCGACGCCCGCCTGCCCGTCGAGGGCGAGACCGTAGGCGTAGGGACGCCCGACGAGCACCGCCCGCGCCCCGAGGGCGAGCGCCTTGAAGACGTCGTCGCCGGTCCGGACACCGCTGTCGAAGAGCACGGTGAGCCTCTCGCCCACCGCCGCCGCGACCCGGGGCAGCGCGTCGGCCGCCGCGACGGAGCCCGCCACCTGCCGGCCGCCGTGGTTGGAGACCACCACGCCGTCCATCCCGGCCTCGGCGGCCTCGCGGGCGTCGTCCGGGTGCAGGATGCCCTTGAGGACGATCGGCCCGTCCCAGTTCTCCCGCAGGAAGGCCAGGTCCGGCCAGGTCTTGCCGGGGTCCGCGAACATGCTCACGAAGTGCATAACGGCCGCGTTCGGGTCCTCGTGCACGGGCTTGGCGAGCCCCGCCCGGAACGCCGGGTCGGAGAAGTAGTTGGCGGTCCCCACGCCGTGCAGGAACGGCAGGTACGCCTGGTCGAGGTCGCGCGGGCGCCACGCCAGCAGGGGGGTGTCGAGCGTGACGAACAGCGCCGTGAACCCGGCCGCCTTCGCCCGCTCCAGGAAGCTGCGGGTGACCTCGCGGTCCTTCGCCCAGTACAGCTGGAACCAGCGCTCGCCGTCGCCCATGGCCTCGGCGACCTGCTCCATCGGGGTGCTGGAGGCGGAGGACAGGACGTACGGGACGCCCTGCGCGGCGGCGGCCCGCGCCGCGGCGCACTCCGCGTCCGGATGCATGATCGACAGCACGCCGATCGGGGCGAGCGCGAGCGGCGCGGGCAGCGGGCGCCCCAGCACCTCGACGGACAGGTCCCGCTCGTGGACGTCACGCAGCATGCGCGGCACGATCCGGCGCCGTGCGAGGGCCGCGCGATTGGCGCGCGCCGTGCTGCCGTCGCCCGCGCTCCCCGCCACGTAGCCGACCGGACCGGGGCCGAGCCGCCGCTCGGTCAGCTCCTCCAGCCGCGTCAGATCCGTGGGCAGCCGCGGCACGGCGCCCGTCATCCCGTTCAGGTAGATCTCGTACTGGAAGTCGGCCCAGTGCTTCGCCATCCGTACGTCCCGCCTCTCGTCCCCGTGACTCTCGTCCCCGCGACCGCGCTGTACGAGGCCGATCCTTGCGAGGGTGACAAGTCCCGTCCACCGGGGTGCGCACAACGTGCGGCTGGAATCATCACCCTGTGACAAACAAGCCGTCCGAGGACCGGGAACGCGTCCGGCAGGAGATAGCCGCCGACCCGCGGGTGGTGGAGGCGATCGTCGCGGCGGTGCACGAACAGGTCCCGGTGTACGCCGCGCTCGACGACAGCCGGCTGCCCGAGGTACGGGCCATCGCGGCCTGGGGCCTGGAGCGGCTGCTCCACCTGTGGGCCACCGACGGCGCCCTGGGACCGGCGGACCTGAGGCGTTTCCGGGGCATCGCGTCGGCCCGCGCGGCGGACGGGCGCCCGGTGCGGGCGGTGCTGCGCGCCTACCGGGTCGCCGGAACCGTCCTGACGGACGAGGTCGCCGCCCGCGCGCCCGGCCTCGGCGCCGCCGACGCCTTCGCGCTGGCCCGCATGCTCCTCGTCAGCCTCGACACCCTCTCCGAGGAGATGGCCACCGCCTACGCGGCCACCAGCGAGGACCTGGCCGGCGACCGGAGCCGGGCGCTGCGGCTGCTGCTCGACGACCTGATCGCCGGGCGGCACGCCTCGGTGGGCGCGCTGGCCGACCGTTCCGCCCGGCTGGCCGTCCGGCTTCCGGACCCCTGTGCCCTGCTGGTGGCCGAACCGGTCGCCGCGGACCGGCCGGATCCCGCCCATGGGACGGCCACGGACCTGCTCGACGCGCTGGCCGGCCCCGGCGGTGAGGTGACCTCCCTGGCGACGGTGCGGGGCTCACGGGCCGTCCTGCTGCTGCCGCTCGCCGCGTCGGCGCGGGTGGGGGCGGTCCTCGGCGAACGGTCCTGGCGAGGCTGTGTCATCACCGGCGAGGGCCTGGACCGGATCGCCCTCGCGCACCGGCTCGCCGCCGACGCGCTCGACACCGCCCCGGACCGTGCCCACCGGTCCGGGCACGTGCTGACCGACGCCGACGCGCAGGTCCTCGCCCTGCTCGCCGGGCGCCCGGCCGCCGCGCCCGACCACATCGCGCGGCTGGTGCTCGGGCCGCTCGCCGAAGCCGCGCGGCGGCATCTGCTGGACGCCCTCACGGCGTACATCGACTCGGGCTCGGCGAATGCCGCGGCGCGGGCGCTGCACCTCCATCCGCAGTCCCTGCGCTACCGCCTGCGCCGCGTGCGCGAGCTGACCGGCCGCGACCCCCGCGACCCCTGGCACCGGCTCACCCTGGACATCGCCCGGACGATCCGCGACTGAGGTTCCGGGGTGCAGCCGCGGTCGCCGAGGGGGCCTTCGGCGGCGCGGAGCGAGGCGGCGTGCCGGTTCAAGCGGAATGTTTCAAGCCTATTGCTGAGCCGTGTCTTTCCGGCCACCCGGCCGCCCGCGGTCATCGGCGGGCGCCCAGTCATGGGCCTCACGCGTTCGAATTCCGTGACTTCGAGCCACTGATTCAATACTCAAAGTTACTGAAATGTGTGGGGTCGATGTGTGTTTCCTGTGCGTTCTCGGCAGACTCGCGCTCGCCGAACCGGCACCGACCGAGCCGGTATCGCATTCGATCGAGCGGAAGGATGCACACAATGCCGAACACCGCGCGTTGGGCAGCGACTCTCACCCTGACGGCCACCGCCGTCTGCAGCCCCCTCGCCGGGTCCGCCCAAGCGGCCCCCTCCGGGCTCTACGCCCCCTCCGCCCTGGTGCTCACCACGGGCCACGGCCAGGCCGCCGCCGCCGCGACTCCGGAACGCGCGGTCACGCTCAACTGCGCCCCGACGGCCTCCGGGACCCATCCCGCCGCGGCCGACGCCTGCGCCGAACTGCGCGCGGCCGAGGGCGATCCCGCCGCGCTGACGCCGAGGAGCGACACCTTCTGTACCAGGCAGTACGACCCCGTGGTCGTCACGGTCGAAGGCGTCTGGCAGGGCAAGCGCCTCTCGTACGAGCACACCTTCGCCAACGAGTGCGTGAAGAACTCCTACGGGATGACGGTCTTCGCGTTCTGAGAGACCGGGATCGCGTGGCCGTCGTGGACATGGACCGGGATCCGTAGCTGGGGAGTGCGGACTCCGTCACGAGGTGCCATGTGATTTCGCACCGAGGGCCGGTCAGACGGAGTGGGGCCGTCGACCGGCCCTCGGCATGTCCGCGTGCGGCCGCCCGCTCGACGGCGGTGCGGGCGTCCCCCGCCGGAAGGCGCCGCCGCGGGCGCCCGTCCCGGGCCCGTGCCGTACCGGGACGGGACGGTCCGTGCGCCTCGCGGCCCACCGGCGTCACCGTTCCGGGGGACCCGGGATGCGGGAGTGCCCGGAGTGGGGTAGCGGTGGACCATGGGTGCACTCCTCGACTGGGACCAGCGGCTGTTCACACGGGTGGCCACCGCACGGGTGCCGGCAGCAGATCCGGCGCTGCGGCGGCTGAGCCACGCGGCCAACCACGGCCGCCTGTGGTTCGGCGCGGCCGCGGGGATCGGCCTCGTCGGAGGACCGGCCGGACGCCGGGCGGCGCTGCGGGGGATCGGCTCGCTGGCGCTGGCCTCGTTCACCGTCAACACGCTGCTGAAGTGGAGCACCCGGCGCCCCCGCCCGCTCCTCGAAGGCGTTCCCGCGATCCGGCACCTGACCCGTCAGCCGCACACCACCTCCTTCCCCTCGGGCCACTCCGCCTCCGCGGCGGCCTTCGCCACCGCCGTCGCCCTGGAGTCCAGGCGCTACGGACTGCTGGTCGCGCCCGTGGCCGCCGCCGTCGCCTTCTCCCGCGTCTACGTGGGTGTCCACTACCCGGGAGACGTCCTCGCCGGTGTGGCCATCGGCGCGGGCGCGGCCGCCCTCACCTGCCGCTGGTGGCCGCCGCGCCCCGTCCTGCCGGAGCGGGAGCGGCCCGCCGCGCGGGCGCCCGCACTGCCCCTCGGCAAAGGGCTGGTCGTCGTGGTCGACGCCCCGGCCGGTGCCGCGGCGCCCGGGGCACCGCTGTCGGCCGCCCGGCGGCTGAGCGCCCTGCTGCCCGAGGCCGAGGTGATCGAGCGGGGCCCCGACGACGACTTCACGGAACTGCTCGCCGCGGCCGCCGACCGGGCGGCGGAGACCGGCGGCGCGCTCGGCGTCCGGGGCGGTGACGCCGAGACCGGCGCCGCGGCCCGCGCGGCCGCCGAACGGGGGCTGGCGCTGGCCGTGTTCCCCGTCGGCGCCGCGGGCCGCTTCGCGCGGGACGTGGGCGTGGCGGACGCCGAGGACACCGCCCTGGCCCTCGCCCGCGGCGAGGCGGTGTCGGTGGACATCGGCGTCGCCCGTCCGGGGACGGGAGAGGACGTCTGGTTCCTCAACGAGTTCAGCGTCGGCCCCTACCCCGAACTCCTGCGGCTGCGGGAGCGGTCGGCGCGGCGACGGCCCGCCGCGCCGGCGACGGCCCTCGCCCTGCTCCGGGCGCTCGGCACCGCCCGCCCGGTCGAGGTGACCGTCAACGGCCGGTCCCGCCTCCTGTGGCTGCTGCTCGCGGGCAACGGCCGTTACGTGCCGGAGGGAGTGGCCCCGGCCTTCCGGCCGCGCCTGGACGACGACCTGCTCGATGTGCGCATGCTCGACGCGGGCCGTCGTCTCGCCCGCACCCGTGCCGTCGCCGCCACGGCCCTCGGGACCCTGGAGCACTCGCGGGTCTACGAGGCCGAGCGGGTTCCCTGGGTGGAGCTGGAGGGCGTCCTCGGCGCGGACGCCCTCGCGTCCGACGGTGAACCGCGCCCGCACGCGGCCGGGTTGAGGCTGGAGAAGAAGTACCGGGCGCTCGTCGTGTACCGGCCGGTCCGGGGGAGGGACGAGCCCGTCCGGGAGGTGCCCGGGACCGCCCGCCGCCGGACCGGGTGAGGGGCCGTCCTCCTGCGGACGGCGGCCCCTCGGCCTGACGGCGACCGGACCGGCGACCGGTCGTACCCGGACGTCGGACGCGGCGTCCGGGTCCTGGGCCGGCCGGCCGCGGCGGTGATGGCGGTGCGGCTCCCGACCGCCGGCCGGACCGGGGACCGGCCCCCGGTCCGCGGTGCCCCCGGTGGGAGCGGGCCGTGCGGAATTCCCGGATCCGGGATTGCGCCGCTCGTCGACAGGGCGCCACCCGACGGTCGGGTTCCGCGCCGGGTGCGAGGGCGGTGCCGGCGCCGCCCGGCCGGGCTCAGCCGAGGACCGCGTACACCGTGCTCGCCCGCGCGGCGATCTCCGCGGACCCCTCGGCGGTCATCGTGATGTCCGCGAAGGCCATGCGGCGGCCCAGCTTGGTGAGGACCGTCTCGACCAGCACGTCCGCGTCCGTCACCGCCCGCTGGAAACTGGTGGACTGCTGAACCGTCGTCATGGGGACGAAGGCGCCGCGGGCGGCCGAGACCGCGATCACCGTCGCCGTGTCCGCGGCGGCCATCAGGGCCTGGCCCGACAGGGATCCGCCCTCCCTGGCCAGTCGCGCGGACCACGGCAGCCGCAGGACCGCGCGGCGGTCGTCCAGCTCCACCACGGACAGGCCGAGATCGAGCACCCAGGGGGCGAAGTTGTCGGCGAGGATCTTGTCGGCTTCGACGAGGGTCAGTGTCATACGGCGCATTGTTCCCCCTCGGACCGCCGGATCCCTCGCGCGCCGGACCGCCGGATCCCCTCGTGCGACGGGCTCCCCACGAAGGAAATGGCCCGGTTGTCTCCGCAATCGACGCCTTTGGCGAAGTCAACTTCAGCAATTTGCAATGGCAGTTGAACACCCCTGGCGGCACACGCGTATCAACGGGCAAGCAGGCGCCCCCTAGTCAGCTGCCGGACGCGGCATCGACCCCGTCCCCAGGAGGTCAAGAGTTGAGTCACAAACGGATACCCAAGCGCAAGGCCGCCATCGCGGTAGGCGGTGTGGCGGCGCTCGGAGCGGCGGCCCTGCTGCTGCCCAGCGCCAACGCGTCGCAGTCGAACGGGGACGCCGCCACTCCGAGAACCTTCAAGTCGGGCGACGTCTCGAACGTCGCCTCCATGCTGGCCTCCCAGCTGGGTGAGGCGTTCGCCGGCTCGTACTACGACGCGGCGAACAAGCAGCTCGTCATCAACGTCGTCGGTAACAACAGCAACGTCGTCAACCAGATCGAACGGGCCGGTGCGGTGGCCCACCAGGTGCAGAACAGCACCGCCGAGCTGGAGGCCGCCGCCAAGACGCTCAAGGCCGACGCGACGATCCCGGGCACCGCGTGGTCCGTCGACCCGAAGACCAACGAGATCCGCGTGACCGCGGACTCCACCGTCACGGGCGACAAGTGGAACACCGTGGAGTCGACCGTCGAGAAACTCGGTTCCGACGTGGCGACCCTCAAGAAGTCCGCCGGCACCCTCAAGACCTTCGTCGACGGCGGTGACGCCATCTTCGGCGGCAACGCCCGCTGTTCGCTCGGCTTCAACGTCACGGCGGGCGACGGCAGCCCCGCCTTCCTCACCGCGGGCCACTGCGGTGTCGCGGTCGCCCAGTGGTCGGACTCGCAGGGCGGCGCCCCCATCGCCACCGTCGACCAGGCCACCTTCCCCGGCGACGGAGACTTCGCCCTCGTCAAGTACGACGACCCGGCCACGCAGACGAACAGCGCCGTCAACGTCGGCAACGGGCAGAGCGTCCAGATCAACCAGGTCGTCGAGGCCGCCGTGGGCCAGCAGGTCTTCCGGATGGGCAGCACCACGGGTCTGAACGACGGCAACGTGACCGGTCTCAACGCCACCGTGAACTACCCGGAGGGCACGGTCACGGGCCTCATCCAGACCGATGTGTGCGCCGAGCCGGGCGACAGCGGCGGCTCCCTGTTCACCCAGGACGGCGGCGCGGTCGGCCTGACCTCCGGCGGCAGCGGTGACTGCACGGCCGGCGGCGAGACCTTCTTCCAGCCCGTCACCACCGCGCTGGCGGCGACCGGCGCGACGCTGGGCGCCGGTGACGCCGGTGACGCCGGTGCGGGTGACGCGGGCGCGGGTGACGCCGGTGCCGGTGACGCGGGTGCCGGTGCGGGCGACGCGGGTGCCGGTGACGCGGGTGACGCCGGTGCGGGTGCGGGCGACGCGGGTGCCGGCGAAGCGGTGGACCCGAGCGAGAGCGCCGCGGACCCGGGCGCCGGTGAGGCGGCGGACGCGGGCGCCGGCCAGCAGGAGGGGACGCACCACAAGTCCCGCAAGAGGCACCAGTAGTCCGGTGCCGCGGCCGGGCAGCCGGCCGCGGCGACGGGTGACGGCCCGGACCTCGTGTCCATGCCGTACAGCCGGTGAATCCGGCGACCAGGGACCACCGACCGGCCAACGGAACAGGGAATTCCGGCCGGCGGTGGACAGGTCCGGCCCTCCGGCGGGAGGGCCGGACCGTTCCTCATGCGGCGCCGGTCCCGCCGTGCGGCCGTACCCGCAGCAGGAGCAGGGCGACGTCGTCCGGCCGCTCCCGCGTGGTCTCGCCGTCCTGCCGGAGCAGCGTGTCGGCCAGCTCGTCCAGGGGCTGGTGCCCGTTCGCGGCGAGCCGTCGCGCGAGGGCGGCGAGCGCGTCCTCGATGTCGACACCGGGGGATTCGATCAGACCGTCGGTGTACAGGGCGAGCACGGAACCGGGGACGAGCGGGACCTCGGTCGTCGGGTAGACGGCGTGGACGTCGATCCCCAGCAGCGGCCCGCCCGCCAGGTCGAGCGCCTTGACCTTGCCGTCCGGCCTGAGCAGCAGCGGCGGCGGATGCCCCGCCCGGGCCATCACGGCGACCCCGCGCGCCGGGTCCAGGCGCAGGTACAGACAACTGGCGAACAGCTCGGCGCCCAGGTCGAGCAGGAGCCGGTTGGTGCTCCCCATCACCTCCTCCGGCGCCTGGCCGACCGCCGTGTAGGCGCGTACCGCGGTACGGATCTGCCCCATCAGCCCCGCCGCCGTCACGTTGTGCCCCTGCACGTCCCCGATGACCGCCGCCGCCCGGCCGTTCGAGGTCACCATGTCGTAGAAGTCCCCGCCGATGTCCATTCCCTGGGTCGCCGGCAGATAGCGCGCGGCCGCCTCCACCGAGGCCAGCGGCGGCAGCGAGGCGGGCAGCAGCGCGGCCTGCAGGCCCTGGGCGAGCTGGAGCTTGGCGTCGTAGAGCAGGGCGCGCTCCAGCGCCTGGGCGATCAGCCCGCTCAGACTGGTCAGCACCGCCCGCTCGTCGGCCGCGAAGTGGTGGGACTGCGCGTACCCGAGGACGCAGGTGCCCACCGGCCGCCCGGAGGCCACCAGCGGCAGGTACGCCCACGCGCCCATGCCGTCGGGTGTGGCGTTCCGCGCCGGGTACAGCCGCTCCAGCTGCTCGCGCGAGTCGAAGAACGCGGGCACCCCGGTGTTCAGCGCCTGGGTGCCCGGGGTCTGCTCGCTCAGCGGCAGTCCGTTGAAGCGCTCCACGACGTGCGCGTCCGGATAGCCGCGGTGCCCGAGGACGTGCATGCGCCCGCCCCGGCTGGCGAGGACGACCAGCGACTGGCTGCCGACGGCGGGCGCGATCTCGTCCGCCACGAGCTGCACCACGTCCTGCACGCCCGCCGCCTCCGTCAGCGCGCTCGCCAGGCTCAGCACGTGGGAGATCGTCACCAGGCGGGGGCTGCCGTCGCGCCGCTGAGGTCCCGCCCGGGTCATCTCGGACACCGGCCGGGCCCGCGAGATCCGCACGCTCAGCCCGTTCGTGCTCGGGTACAGCCGGAACGACAGCCAGTCGCCGGGCGGGCGCAGCGCGACGAAGGAGGTCACGTGCTGGCTGATCAGCGCCGCCCGGTAGCGGTCCTCGTAGACCGGGTCGTTCAGCCAGGGCACGGCCGCCCACAGCTGCGTGCCCAGCAGACCGCTCACGGGCACCCCCAGCAGTTCGGCCGTCGCCGCGTTGGCGAACCCGACCCGCCCGTGCAGGTCCAGCGAGCACAGCCCGTACGGCAGCCTCCCCACCATCCGCGCGGCCTCCACCGAGCCGAGCGTGCCGCCGGGCGCCGCCGCGGACGGCGTGAGCAGATCCGGCTCGGGGCGCAGCGGGCGGTTCTCCGCGGCGGCCCGCTCCAGACGCAGCGCGAGCCGGTCGCAGGCCGCGGTGAGGCGGTCGCGTTCCCGGTCGGAGAGGTCCGGGGGGTGCGAGCCGGGCCAGGTCACGTAGACGGCGCCGTACACGGTGGCCGCCGTCGCCACCGGGAGCGCGGCGAGGGCGAAGGGGTACGGGAGCACCACCGCGATCCGGGGGAACCTGCGGGCCATCTCGTGCTCGCCCCCCACCCAGACCAGCCGCCGCTCCCGTACCGCCTCGGCGACCGGGATCGGCGCGCTGAGCCCCACGCGTTCCCACGGCGCGGCGAAGGCCCGGGGCAGCCCGGCGGAGACCGTCATCTCCAGCACCGGTTCCTGGGAGGCCAGCAGGTAGACGGCTCCCGAGTGGGCGTGCACGTCGTCCATCATGGAGGCCAGCGCCAGCGACAGCAGCGGACGTCCCACGGGGGTCGGCCCGCCGGCCGGCGCCTGCGCGGTCTCCTGTCCCTCGGACACGGCGACCACCTCCTCGCGGGGCCGTCCACGACCTGCGTACTTCCAGGGGACAAGGCTCCTCCCTGCGGGCCGATCACGCACGGCGAGCGGGCCCGCCCACGGCCCCGGGACCCGATGTCCCGGCCGGTCACGACACGAACCGTCACTTTCTGTCATGAGAGCACTGTGTGAAGCCCATGGACTACAACGGATCCGATTCCGTTCGATCGGCCGTCCCGCACGGACTTCACCGCAGGCCCGACGCGTTCGGAGCGGTCACAGGGGCTGCGCCCGAGCCCGGGAAGCG
Source organism: Streptomyces sp. NPDC058751 (assembly GCF_042746485.1). Lineage (NCBI taxonomy): Bacteria > Bacillati > Actinomycetota > Actinomycetes > Kitasatosporales > Streptomycetaceae > Streptomyces > Streptomyces sp. NPDC058751. The sequence continues at coordinate 43,798 of NZ_JBHYPZ010000028.1, forward strand.
CTGTAATGACGGCGTGGTCAGTGAGGGTGCTGCGGAACGCGGAACGAGAACGTCGCGTGCCGAACTCGCCCTGAAGACGCTCACCGCGGATCTCGACCCGCGCGAACGGCTGCACCGCCTGCTGGAGCAGGCTCTCGTCTTCACCGGTGCGACCGTGGCCGCCGTGTACTCACCGAGTGCGAGCGGCGGTGAACTGCACCTGGCCGAGTCCGCGGGGGTGCCCAGGACGCTGTACGGGCTCCGCGACGGCTACCCCCTGTCCGGCGGCTCCCCGGCCGCCGAGGCCCTGCGCTCGGGACGGCCCCGCTGGCTCGGCCCCGAGGAGCTCGCCCGCTGCGCCGACGCGGGCCGGCCGGCCTTCCAGGGCTTCTCGCTGGCCGCACTGCCCCTGCGGGACGACGGCTGCCTGGTCGCCGTCAGCGAGAGCCCCGCCGGCTTCGGCACCGAGGACCGGGCCTGCCTCGGGCTGATCGCCGACGCCGTCGTCTGTCCGCCCCCGTCGCCGGACGCGCCGGCGGACCTGCCCGCCAACCGCTTCAGCCTCGCCATGGACACCGGGCACGTCGAGGTCGACCACGAGGTGCTCGACCTGTTCGGACTGTCCCCCACCGCCTTCGACGGCAAGGTCGAGACCCTGCTGTCGATGGCCGTGCCCGAGGACCTCCCGGCGCTGATGTCCGCGGTCGAACCGGACCACACGTCCGTCGGCGACCGCGAACTGGAGTTCCGCATCCTCCAGCCGTCCGGCGGACACAAGTGGCTCCGGCTGCGCGCCCGGCTGCTGCCCTCCGCGGAGGGCAGGCCCGCACGGCTCGTGGGCACCGTCTCCGACGCCTCCAAGCTGCGCTCCGGCCTGAACGACGTGGGCCGCGTCCAGCGCCTCGCCGCCTCCCTCGCCACCGCCGGCACCGTCCGCGACGTCGGCCAGGCCGTCGTCGCCGCCCTGCGCAAGCCCCTCCAGGCCGACCGGATCGCCGTCGCCGAGCTGGAGGGCGACCGGCTCGTCGTCACGCTCCTGGACCCGCCGGAGCCCGAGTTCTGGCCCGAGCTGTGGCGCAGCGAGTGGCGCTCGGAGTGGCCCGACGCGCCCGTCCGGGCCATGCCCACGCTCGCCGCGGCCCTCAACGAGGGGCGGCCCGCCATCTGGCCCGCCGGCGCGGACCTGGAACCCGCGCTCGCCGAGGTCGGCCCCGGGGGGCTCGCCGTCCTGCCGCTGCCCGCGGGCGGCCGCATGGCGGGCGCCTGCCTGATCGGCTGGGACACCCCGCACGAGTTCGGCCCCGAGGAGCGAGCGCTGCTCACCGCCTCCGCCGGTCTCGCCGGCCAGGCGCTGGTGCGCGCCCACGCCTTCGACGCCGAGCACGAACTGATCAGCATGCTCCAGCGGACCCTGCTCCCGCGCCGGCTGCCCGGGCTGCCCGGCGCGGCCGCCGTCGCCCGCTATCTGCCCACCACCTCGGGCCTCGACGTCGGCGGCGACTGGTACGACGTCATCCCGCTGCCCGACAACCACGTCGCCCTCGTCATCGGTGACGTCCAGGGGCACAACGCCTCGGCCGCGACCGTCATGGGCCAGATGCGCACCGCCCTGCGCGCCTACGCCGTCGAGGGCCACCCGCCGGACGTGGTGGTGTCGCACGCCAACCGGCTCCTGCTCGACATGGAGACCGACCTCTTCGCCACCTGCTGCTACGTCGACGTCGACATGGAGGAAGGGGCCGCCTGGTACGTGCGGGCCGGACACATCCCGCCCGTGCTGCGTCACGCGAACGGCCGAACGGAGGTTCCCGAGTCGGAGACCGGGCCGCCCCTCGGCGTCATCCGGCAGACCGACTTCCCCATGAGCTCGCTGAGGCTCCAGCCCGGCACCATCGTCGCGCTGACCACCGACGGCCTGGTCGAGTCCGTCGAGGTCGACGTGGAGGACGGTCTGAAGCGGCTCGCCGAGGGCCTGGCCGGGGCCGACCCCGCCCACCTCGGTCTCGTCGCCGACGAACTGCTCACGGGGGCCAACCGCAGCGACGACGTGGCCCTCCTGCTGATGCGCTACGACGGCATGGACGTGCTGCCGCTCCGCGAGAGCTGGACCGTCTGGCGGGTCCCCGAGGCGGTGCGGCACGCCCGCCGCTACACCCGGCGCGCCCTGCGCAGCTGGGGCGTCGGCCAGTACACGGACGCCGCCCTGCTGATCGTCTCGGAGCTCGTCACCAACGCCCTGGTGCACACCGACGGCCAGGTCAGGCTCGACCTCACCCTCGTCAACCACCGCCTGCGCATCGCGGTCGCCGACAACTCGCCCCGTACGCCGATCAAGCCCACCAGCATCGGCTGGGAGGCCACCGGGGGCCGGGGCATCCTGCTAGTCGAGGCGATGTCGGCGACCTGGGGCACGGTGCCGGTGAGCGGCGGGAAGCAGGTCTGGAGCGAGATCACGCTCGACTGACGGGGCGAAGCCGCCGCTCGTGGTGCGGGCCCGTCGAACGGGGGCGCGTCGCCGGCCCCCGTGCGGCGGCGGGTGAAACGAGAAACTTACTCATGAGTCAGAGGTGTTGACGGCTCCGGACACCGGCAGGACTGTTGTGGACATGCCAAAGTTACGTGCGCGTCTGCTCGGCGTCCTCGTACTCCTCACCGGTTTCCTCACGACGACGGGCACCCGGCCCGCCGCCGCGGACGGACTCCCCGACTCCCTCTGGTTCGACCAGCCGGCCGCGGCCCTCACGGTCGCGAACGGCCGCTTCACCGACGGTCTCGGCCGAGAGGTCGTCCTGCGCGGCTACAACGTCTCCGGCGAGACCAAGCTGGAGGAGAACGGCGGACTTCCCTTCGCCTCGGCCGCCGACGCGACGAAGTCCGCGACCGCGCTGCGCGCCCTCGGCGGCGGCAACTCCGTGCGCTTCCTGCTGTCCTGGGCACACGCCGAGCCGGTCCGCGGCCAGGTCGACACCGCCTACCTCGCCGCGGTCACCGACCAGATGCGCGCCTTCCTCGACGTGGGGATCCGCGTCTTCCCCGACTTCCACCAGGACCTCCACTCCCGGTACCTCTTCAACTCGGGAAGCTGGTACTCGGGCGACGGCGCCCCCGAGTGGGCGGTGGCCGCGGGCGGTTACCCGCAGGAGTCCTGCGGCATCTGCCTCTTCTGGGGCCAGAACATCACCCAGAACAACGCCGTCAAGGCCGCGCAGTACGACTTCTGGCACAACTCCCACGGGCTCCAGGACGCCTTCCTCGTCACGGCCCAGGCCGTCATGACGTACGTCCGGCAGCACCTCACCGCGGCCGAGTTCGCGGGCGTCGTCGGCTTCGACCCGTACAACGAGCCCTACGCGGGCAGTTACGACTCCGGCCAGACCAGCCGCACCTGGGAGCGCGACCTGCTCTGGCCGTTCTACGGGAAGTTCCGCGCCCGCATGGACGCGGCCGGCTGGCAGGACAAGCCCGCCTTCGTGGAGCCGAACCTCTTCTGGAACGCCAACATCGCCTCCCAGAGACAGGAGGGCGGACTGCTCGACGCGGGCACCCTCGGCCCGCGCTACGTGTTCAACACCCACTTCTACGACCAGAAGGCCATCTCGGGCGTCCTCATGTGGGGCAAGGCGTCGGACGGCCAGTACACGAGCGACTTCGCGGCCGTCCGGGACCGGGCCTCGGCCGCCGGGACCGCGGCGGTCGTCGGCGAGTTCGGCCACCCGCTCTCCGGCACGGTCTCGGACAAGGCCCCGACCGTGGACAAGGCGATGTACCAGGCCCTCGACTCCCGCCTGAAGGGCTCCGGTTGGTGGTCCGGGGCGGCCTCGTCCGGGCCGGTCCTGTCCGGTACCCAGTGGCAGTGGGACATCTACAGCGGCCGTCACCACGAGCTGATGAACGACAACCCGGGCAAGGTGCTGACCTCGGGTGACGCCTGGAACGACGAGGACCTGTCCGCCGTGCGCCTCGACGACTCGGGCACGGCCGTACTGCGCCAGGACGCCCGGCTCCTCGACCGCCTCTACCCCGGCGCCACCGCGGGCTCCACCCTCGCCTTCACCTACGAGGACCGCTCCCGCGACGGCTCCACCACGCTGACCTGGAACCCGGTGCCCTCCAGCCTTCCCCAGGTCTCCCAACTGGTGGGAACGGGCCAGTACGGCCTGCTCGTCTGGCGTTCCGACGGCGGCTCCGCCCCGACGGAACTCCATCTGCCGGCCTCGTTCCCCGCCGCGGTCACGACGGTGGTGTCCGATCTCGGCGCGCTCGTCTCGCCGCCCGTCTACACCCCGGCCACGCCCGTCGCCGTGGCTCCCGAACCGGGCGGCACCGGAAGCCGCCGCCTCCTGCTCACCGCGTCCGGCCCGGGAACCGTGCACTACGCGCTGGTCACGAACGGGGCGAGCGCCCCGTCCGCCGCCCTGCTGAACGGCGCCAGGACCGAACTCGCCGCCTGGGCCGCCGCGCGGTTCGGCTGATCCCCGGTCAGTTCCCGGACGGACCGCTCCAGTTCGCCTCGACATGGCCGATCCTGACCCGCTGGGGGTGGTCGCCGACCGGCACCGACACCGTCTTCCGCCCGGTGGCGAAGTCGATGGCGGTGACCTGGTCGGCGCCGCTCTCGGAGACGACGCAGTCCTTGCCGTCGCCGCTCACGGTCGCCCAGTACGGCTTGGAGGCGGGGACCAGCGGCCCCTCCTGGAGGGTCGCGCGGTCGACGACCGTCGCGTAGTCGTCCATCGTCCCCGCGACGCACAGCGCGGTGCCCGAGGGGTTCATCGAAATGCCGTGGTGGCGCGAGTCGTTGACCCAGGTCGTACGGTCGCTGCTGGTGGCGGGGTTCTTCGGGAGGGTCTTCACCCGGGTGATCCTGTCGGTCGCCACGTCGTACTCCAGGAAGCCGTTGAAGAACGACACCTGGAAGTACAGCTTGGACTCGTCCGGCGAGAAGACGGCCGGGCGCACGGCGTCCGAGTAGTCCCTGAGGCCGATGGCGTCGAGGCGCTGGCGCATGTCGATCACCTTCACCTGCCTGAAGGTGGCCGCGTCGACGACGGTGATCTTCCGGTCACCCTTCGTCCAGTCCAGCCAGGGCTCGTCGAGAGCGGTGGTCACGTCACCGATGGCCATGTTCCAGATGTACTTGCCGTCGCGGGTGAAGACGTTCTCGTGCGGTTTGTCGCCGGTGGCGAACGAACCGAGCTGCCGGCCGGTCGCGATGTCGAGCACGTGCACGGTGTTCGCGGTGGAGGCCGACACCGCCACCCGGGTGCCGTCGGGCGAGACGGCCATGTGGTCCGAGCGGTAACCCGACACGGGGAAACGCCAGTTGATCCGCCCGGTGGCGAGGTCGATCGAGACCACGTCGGCGAAACTCGGGCGCGAGACCACCACCGACCTGCCGTCGGGCGTGGAGTACATGTCGTCGACGAACTGGTCGTGCCCCTCGCCCACGCCGTTGCGGATGCCCATGAAATAGGCCCACTTGATGGGATCGGCGTTGATCGCCGCCATCCGTTCGGCCTTGTCCGGGATGACGTCGATCCGGCCGACCTTCGCGAAGTCCCCGGAGGACGCGATGACGTCCGAGGTGCCTTCCCAGTTGTTGCCGACGAACATCACCTCGCGCAGATCGGCGGCGGCCCGCCCGCCGGCGGCGGAGGCGGCGGTCGCCGTGCCGCCGAGGGTGAGCGTGAGGGCCGCGGCGAGAGTGCAGAGGTGTCTGGCTCTGAGCACGGACATGGAGGGTCCCTGTCGTAGTGGGGGCGTGCGGGTGAGGGCACGGTGAACCAGGAGCGTGCTGTGCGTGCGCGACGTGCGTGGATGCCGGGGCATGACCGTCGGAGATCTGAACATGCCCGCTTTCAAAATGCACTTACTGGAAAGTAAGGAGTGGGGGAGCCTCTTCACAAGGGTCGGGGAGCGAGAAAATCGCCGGAGGGGCGAACGCCGGTTCGGCCCTGGGGAGGAACACGTGGCGGGCAGGCTCAGACAGCCCACCGGCCGGTACGGCGGCAGGACTGCGGAGGAACGGCAGGCGGAACGCCGCCGCCGTTTCCTCGACGCGGGGCTCGAACTCTTCGGCGCCGGACCCGGGTACCGGTCCACGACCGTGGCGGCCCTCAGCGAGGCCGCCGGACTGTCCACGCGCCAGTTCTACGAGGCGTTCCGTGGCCTCGAGGACGTCCTGGCGGCGCTCCACCTCCAGGTCAACGACTGGGCCGAACGAGCCGCTCTCGACGCGCTCGCCGAGGCCCGGGACCTGCCGCTCGCCGAGCGTGCCACCGCCCTCTTCCGTGCCTACGCCGCGAACGTGACGGGTGATCCGCGCCGTATCCGCATCACCTTCGTGGAGATCATCGGCGTGAGCGAGCGGCTGGAGGAGCAGCGGCTCGCCCGCCGGGCCCGCTGGGTGGAGTTCATCTGCGGTGAGGCTGCGGGCGCCGTCGCCCGGGGCGAGGCGGCGCCGCGCGACTACCGGCTGGCCGCCACGGCCTTCATCGGCAGTGTGAACGGCCTGCTGCACGACTGGAACGCCGGCTGGGTGGACGCGACCCTGGACGAGGTGGTGGAGGAACTGGTCCGCCAGCTGCTCGCGATCCTGCGCCCCGCCGACTGGGGCACGGAGGGGGCCACGAGCCCGTAGACGGACACGACCGGTTCGGTGCGGGGCCGCCGGGGCGGCCGGAGCCGTTGGAGTCGCCGGAGCCGTCAGGGCCGCCGGGCCCCCTGGGGCTGCCCGGGCGGTCAGGTCGGTCGGAGTCGCGGAGGCCGTGGGACGGTCGGGGCCGCCAGGGCTGCCGGGCCCGCCGGGGCCATCAGGGCTGCCGGGGTCATCGGTCCGGAGGCGGGGGCGTCCCGGTGGCCCTCAGGGGCGTCCGGGGTGTTCGAGCCGGATGAGCGCCCTCGCGACCGGGGCCACCCCGTCCTCCGTGCCGAGGCGCTCCGCCAGATCCCGTGCGTTCCGCCGGTACGCGGGATCCGTGGTCGCCCGGACCAGGGCCGGCGCCAGCCGCTCGGCGCGCAGTCCGCCGGGCGGCAGGCTGCCGGGCGCGACGCCGAGCGCGACGAGCCGCGCCGCCCAGAAACCCTCGTCGAACTGGACCGGCACGGGCACGGCGGGGACCCCGGCCCGCAGCCCCGCCGCCGTCGTGCCGGCCCCGGCGTGATGCACCACCGCCGCCACGCGGGGGAACAGGAGGGAGTGCGGCACCTCGCCGACGGTGAACATGTCGTCGCCCTCGGCGCACAGCCCGCCCCAGCCCCGCTGGATCACCCCGCGCAGCCCGGCGGCCCGCAGGGCCCGTACGATCTCGCCGCTCAGCCGCCCGGGATCGGGGACGGTCGCGCTGCCCAGGCCCACGAAGACCGGAGCGGGACCCGCGCCGAGGAAGTCCTCCAGCGCGTCGGGGAGCGGGGTGTCCTCGCCGTCCCAGGGCCACCAGTAACCGCAGACGTCGAGCCCGCGTCTCCAGTCCCGCGGCCGGGGCACCACCAGGGGGCTGAACCCGTGGTGCACCGGCCAGGCCCGCCGCTCGCGGGCGCGACGGGCCGCGACGGGACCGACGGGCGGCAGGCCGAACCCCTCGCGCAGCTCCCGCACCGTCTCGGCGAAGACCCGCTCGACGGCCAGGTTCACCCCGTACCCGGCCGCGCGGTTGACCGCGGGTCCCCAGGAGCCGGCGCCGGCCACCGGTGGCGCGAACTCCCCGGTCGGTTCCAGTGGCTGGAGGTGCACTCCCATGCTGGGCAGGCCCAGCCCCTCCGCCACGGCGTACCCGAGCGGTCCCACCGAACCGGACAGCAGCAGGACGTCGCAGGCGCGGGCGGCCGCGACCATGCCGTCGGCCAGCCGCCCGGCGAGCGACCGGGCCAGCCCGGCGAGCCCGATGATCTTCCCGGCGCCCGTGACGCTCCGGTGGAGCCGCCGCCCCCGGACGGACTCCAGCTCGGCCCGCGGATCGACGGGCAGGGCGTGGAACCCCACCCCGGAACCCGGCACCAGGTCCGCGAAGCATCCGTGCGTCACCAGGGTCACCTCGTGCCCGGCCCGCACCAGGCCGTGCCCGAGCCCGGTGAACGGCGCCACGTCGCCCCGTGAACCCGCGGTCATGATCGCTACTCGCACGGGATCCAGTATGGCGAGGACCGCGCCCCGTGGCCCGCCCTCGACCGGTGGAGGGGCGGGGGAGTTCTCAACAAACCGGCCATGGCGCAAAGTTGCTCTGGCTCGTCATCATGGCGAATGATCGAATCGGCGCTCGAAACAACTGGGGTGGGGTGGGCTGCGTGCGGGTGAAGTCGTACATGGATCTGCATCGGGAGATGGCCGCGGACATCGAGGCGGAGCGGAACCGGGCGCTCGACATGCTGGGCCCGTCGGCCGGGTCCGTCCGGGCGGCGGTCGCCGAACTCCTGGCGCACCGGACCTTCGCCTATCCCCATTCCGTGCTGCCGATGATCGTCCACGCCGTGGAGACGGGGGCACCCGGACCGGCCGTCCCGCTGGCCGTCGTCCATGAGCTGTGGTGGACCTCCGCGTGCTACCTGGACGACCTCGCCGACGGCCAGGTCGTCTTCGCCGCCGGCGCTCTGGGCGAGAGCGAAGCGCTGCTCGCCACGGTCATCGGCGGAATTCCCCTTCCCCTGCTCGTCGTCCAGTCGCCCCGTATCCCGCGGAAGGCGCGCGGCCCGCTGTCGGCCGAGGTCGTACGGTGCTGGATCGGCGCGGTCGAGGGGCAGTTGAGGGACCTTCGCGCGGACGTGGGCGCGGCCACGCGCGACGCCGTCGTCGCGGCGTACCTCGGGAAGTCCGGCGCGCCGTACAGCATGGTCACCGCCATGGCCGCACGACTGGCCGGCTGCTCGGAGGAGAAGGTCGAACTCTGGCGGGAGTTCGGCAACGTCTTCGGCGTCCTGTGGCAGTTGTTCAACGACCAGCAGGACATCCTGACCGGCCGCAACGAGGACCTGGCGAACGGCACGGTGACGTATCTGCTGGCGTGCGCGGTGGAGAACGCCGACCACGGTTCCGCGGGCCACATTCTGGAACTGCACGCCGCCGCCCGCAGCTCTCCCGCCGCCGAGGCGGCGCTCACCGACGTCCTCCTCGCACCGGAGGTGCTGCGCCTGTTCGAGGACGGCATCGGCGCCTTCCGCGACCGCGCTCACCGCCTCCTGCGCGAACTCGGGGGCGACACGGCCCATTCGGCGGTCCTGCACGACTTCGTGGACCGGGCCTCCCCGATGCTCCTGAGGACGGCACCCGTCGCCGGGGCGGTCATGACCCAGCTCTGAAGGGCGGCCCGCCCGCCCCGGGAACGGGCGCGCACCGGCCGGGCACGACGGGGCCCCGTCGCCGCGCCCACGGAGAAGGTCCAGGTCGGACGGACGTGACCTGGACCTTCGGCCGGTTCCTCCCTACTCGTCCCATGCCTGTACCAGCGTCTGTTCGACGATCTTGCCGTCGCGCAACGACATCATCGACGTGCTCAGCACCCGGACACCGTCCGCGTACACGCAGGTCTCGGTGTAGGCGACGTGGTCGCCCTCGACGACGCACCGGTCCATCTTGTGCGTCATGTCCCGGCTGTAGACGTCCTCGAGCATCTCCGCGATCTCGGTGCGGCCGTGTTTGACCATCGGGTGACTGGGCTGGGTGTTGCGGTCGACGATGCGCAGTTCGGCGTCGTCCGCGTAGAGCGACAGCAGATCTGCCGCAGTGTGTCCTTCGATGCCCCGGCGCAGCGCCTCTACGTCGAAGGCGGGGGCTGCCGTTGTGCCCATGGGTGACCTCCTCAGGAAGGCGCGGGCCGGCCACGAGCCGACCGCGAGGCGCCTCAGTATCGAGCGTCCTCCGCCTCGGGGCGCACGGCAAACGCAGCTGCCCTGCGCGCCTTCCGGCCACGGCGCTAGGTTCTGTCGGCGGCGGCATCCCGTCCGTCCCGTGCCGGGGGGACGGCCGCGCCCCGGCCGCGTACCGCCGTGCGGAACGCGATGGGGGCCTGCCCCGCACGCTGGTGGAAGTACTTGGCGAAGTTCGTGGCGCTGGAGAAGCCGAGCCGGTCGGCGATGCGGGCGGCGGCCAGGTCGGTGTGGGCGAGCAGCCGCTTGGCCTCCAGGACCACCCGGCGGTCGATGAACTCCTTGGCGCCGGTCCCCGCCGATTCGAGGGTGGCCCGGGAGAGCGTACGGGCCGAGTAACCGAGGGCGAGGGCGTAGTCGTCCACCCGGCGGGTGCGCGCGAAGTCCCGCTCGACGGTCGCACGGAAGCGAAGAAAGGTTTCTCTGGTCCCGGCGGGACGGACGTCCGCCCCCTCCAGGTGGGCCAGGCGCAGGATCAGCACGTCCAGCAGGTGACGCAGTACGGCGTCGTGCGCGTCGTGCGGCAGTCCGGGTGCCCGGAACTCGTGCTCCAAGTGCTCGGCGGCCACCCGCAACGAGGCGGCGGCCTCGCCCTTCGGAGTGGACAGCACGCGGGCGTGCGGATCGTCGAGACGGGCCGCGTGGACGGTGGCCGCGCCCGGGAAATCCCGCTCGAACGCGATCAGCGTCCCCTCGGCCCGCCCGAGATCCCCCCACTGCACGACCTGCCCGGGGCGCGTCCACAGCCAGGAGTCCCGCTCGACGTCGTGGGCGGTGAAGTCCACGGTCTGGCGCAGTCCGCCGGAGGCCAGCGTGAGGACCTGATGGAAGCCGGGGCGCTGCGGTGCGCCGGGATCGGTGCCGTGGGCCCGGACCCGGGCGCGCAGCGCGGCCAGCGAGATCACTTCCAGGCCCGCGCACGGGCCGACGGGGGCCGCGGAGATGGTCCCGGGGGCGGTCTGCCCGGCCGGGTGTCGGTTCTTGACCATGATCAGTCGCCTGCGTATCCGGATGGGACGTGCCTCACCGCCCGGCCGGGCGCGGCCGCGCACGCACGGCCGCCCCCGAGGCGGAAAGAAGGCATCACCATAGAGGAGAGCCGGGCCGTCGCCAAGGAACCGCCACGGGCTTCCTTGCCGGAGCGGCACCGACTGCCCCGGATCCGCGGGGACTTCAGGACACGCGCTCCTCGAGTGCCGCGAGGGTCGCGTCGAGGTCCGCCGGGCGGGGCCGGTTGTGCGGGAGCCTGGAGAGCAGCGCGGCCATGCCGCAGGTGTTCGTGAGCGCCGAGAAGACCAGTCCGCCCGCGACCCCGGCGGAGAGCAACTGCCAGGCGGGGTGCAGGAGTCCGAGGCCGAGACCGGTGAGGACGACGGTCCCGGCGGTGAACCGGACCTGGCGCTCCATGGACCAGCCGGCCCGCACGGTGGTGGCCGGACGGTGCAGTTCGTGTCCGCGCTCCGCCCAGGCGCCGGTGCCGCCGGTGAGCGTGGCCGCCGTCACGCCGTGCTCGGCCAGCAGGGCGCAGGCGCTCGCCGAGCGGTTGCCGGAGGCGCAGACCATGAGCAGCCCGGCGCGGGTCCTCCCGAGCACGGGCAGCGCACGGCGGAGCCGGTCCAGCGGAACGTTCAGGGCGCCCGGGAGGTGGCCGGAGGCGTACTCGCCGGGGGTGCGGACGTCGATGACGGTCAGCTCGGCGAGACGGTCGCGGGCCTGGTCGACGTCGAGGGAGACGGGAGTGTTCATGCGGAGTGTCATCCTTGGCTTTTCGGGGGCGCCCCGCGGAAGCGGAGTACGATACCCCTAGGGGTATGGATTGAGGAGTGTTCGTGGAACTGGAACTCGCGGGTGACGAACTGAAGTCGGTGCTGAACCGGCTGCGCCGGGCGCAGGGACAGATCTCCGGCGTGATCCGGATGATCGAGGAGGGGCGCGACTGCGAGGACGTGGTCACCCAGCTCGCCGCCGCCTCCCGCGCCCTGGACCGGGCCGGCTTCGCGATCATCGCCACCGGGCTCCAGCAGTGTCTGACCGACGCCGAGAAGGGCTCGAAGAACGGGGAGACCACGGAGCAGATGCGGGCCCGGCTGGAGAAGCTCTTCCTGTCGCTGGCCTGAGCCTCACGGCACGACGTCCAGCAGCATCAGCGCGGCCACGGCCAGCAGGGCCCAGGCGAAGATCCGCCGGAGCGCGCCGCCGGACACCCGGGCCGCGAGCCGCTTGCCGTCCCACGCGCCGAGGACGGCCGCCGCGGCGAACGGCCCGACGACCGCCCAGTCGAGGTTCTGCGCCGTTCCCGCGCGGGCGAGCAGCGCGGTGAGCGAGTTCGCCGTGATCACCAGCAGGCTGGTGCCGACGGCGGCACGCATCCGCAGACCCACGACGTTCACCAGGGCCGGTACGGCGAGGAAGCCGCCGCCCACCCCCAGGACCCCGGTGACCGCGCCGAGGCCGGCGCCGGTCCCGGTGATCAGGCCGGTCCCCGCCGGCGCCGCCTCCGCCGCGCGGGCCGCGGGCCGGAGCATCCGGAACGCCGCGAGGCCCGCGACCAGTGCGAACGCGCCGGTCAGCACGGCCGGAGGCAGCAGTCCGGAGACCGCCCCGCCCAGTGCCGCCGGGATCAGCCCGGCCGCCGCGAACAGCGCTCCGGCACGCCAGCGGACGGTGCCCTGCCGGGCGTGCGCCGACAGGGCGGCCGCCGAGGTGAGGGTGACGATGACCAGGCTCGCGGTGGTGGCCGCCGAGGGGGTGAAACCGAGCAGGTAGATCAGGGCGGGCACGGCCAGCACGCTCCCGCCGCCCCCGAGCGCCCCGAGAGCGAGCCCGGTCACGGCCCCGGCGACGAGAGCGAGCACCAGAGCACTCATGCCGCGGGGTCCCCGGGCACGCTGCGGACCGTGCCGAGGCCGGCGGGGCCGACAGGGCTGACGGGGACGGCAGGGGCGGTGGGGTCGGCGGGGCGAGCGGGAGTGGCGGGGTCGGCGGCCGGGCCGACAGGACCCGTGGCAGCGGCGAGGCCGACGGGAACGGCCGGACCTGTGGAGTCCGCCGGACCTGCGGAGTCCGTGGGACCTGTGGCGGCGGTGGGGTCTGCGGGAGCGGCAGGGGAGGCCGGACCCGCGGAGCCCGTGGGACCGGTGGGGGTGTTTCGGGTCATGGGGAGGCCGGAGGCCGACGCGGCGGTGAAGGCGTCGTCGACGGCCACGACGTCGCGGCCCGCCGCGTCCAGCAGCGAGGCGGCGATCGCGGCCCGCATGCCCCCGGCGCAGTGCACCCAGACGGTCCCGGCGGGTATCTCCGCGAGCCGGTCGCGTACCTGGTGCACGGGGATGTGCACCGACCCCGTGATGTGCTCACCGGCGCGCTCACGGTCGCGCCGGACGTCCAGGACCACGGTCTCGCCGGGGACGTACGCCTCGGCCAGTCCGGCGAAGTCGGCGCGCCGGAAGGTGCGCGGCCGTTCGCCCTCGCGCAGCCAGTCGGCCGGCGAGCCGACCGAGGCCGCGGCCGGACGGTCCACGCCGACCCGCGCCAGCTCGCGCTGGGCGCGGGCGAGCTGCTGCGGGGACTCGGCGAGCAGGGTCACCGGCTTGCCCCAGGGCAGCAGCCAGGCCAGGTGGACGGCGAGCTGCCCGTCCGCCTCGAAGTTGACCGATCCGGCGACGTGCCCCGCGGCGAACGCGATCCGGCCGCGCAGGTCCACGACCCATTCGCCGGCCGCGAGCCGCGCGGCGATCTCCGCGGCGTCCGCGAGGCCGGGCGGAGTCAGGTCGACGGGGGCCGGACCCCGGGCGTTGGCGGGACCCATGTGGGCGTAGTAGGCGGGCACGTCGTCGAGTCCGGCGAGCAGGTCCGCGACGAACGAGTCGACGTCCTTGACCAGGGCCTCGTTGTCCGCGCGTTCGCGCCCGATCGTGGTCGCGTCGCCCTCGGCGGTCCCGGCGGAGCAGAAACTGCCGAAGCCGTGGGTGGGCAGGACGGCGGTGTCGTCGGGCAGCTCCGCGGCGAGCCGGTGCGCCGACGCGTGCTGCGCCCGGGCCAGTTCCCCGGTCAGCCGCGGCTCCACCAGATCGGGCCGGCCGACCGTGCCGATGAGCAGGGAGCCGCCCGTGAAGGCCACGACGGCCCGTCCGTCCTCCTTCAGGACGTACGAGGTGTGGTGCGGGGTGTGTCCGGGCGTGGCCAGCGCCTCCAGGGTCAGCCCGGCGTCCACGCGGACCGTGTCCCCGTCGGCCACGGGCACCCGCTCGAACGCGACCCGGGCGCCGGCCGGGACCAGGTAGGCGGCCCCGGTGAGCCGGGCCAGCTCCAGGCCGCCGCTCACGTAGTCGTTGTGCAGGTGCGTCTCGACGACGTACGCGATCCGCACGCCCCGCCGGGCCGCGGCCGTGATCACCCGCTCGACGTCCCTGGGCGGGTCGACGGCGACGGCCGTGCGCGGGCCGCCGGCCAGATAGCTCCGGTTGCCCAGGCCCGCCACCTCGACGGTGTCGACGAAGAACACGGCTGCACTCCTCTCCGCGGGAAGCCCGATGGCTTCGCGGCTCGGTGAAAATTACCCCCGGGGGTATATCCACCGTAGCAGAGGTACCCCCGGGGGTATCTGGGAGGTGTCGGCAGTGCCCCGTCGGCGCCGATCGGGCACGCCGACGGCGGGCACGGGCGGGCATGAACGGGCGGCATGAACGGGCCGACTGCCCGCCCTCGGCCGTCCGCCGTACCCGGACCGGAGCCGCCGCGGTCCGGCTGGCCTTCTACCGGCAGGTCACCCCGTAGGGTCGATCGACGGAAGGTCCATCAAGGGAAGGGCTCACTCACATGGCGCAGGAAGTACGGGGCGTGGTCGCACCGGGCAAGAACGAGCCGGTGCGCGTCGAGACGATCGTCGTGCCCGATCCGGGACCGGGCGAGGCAGTGGTGAAGATCCAGGCGTGCGGGGTCTGCCACACGGACCTGCACTACAAGCAGGGCGGGATCAACGACGACTTCCCGTTCCTGCTCGGCCACGAGGCGGCCGGAGTCGTGGAGTCGGTCGGCGCCGGTGTCACGGACGTGGCGCCCGGCGACTTCGTGATCCTCAACTGGCGCGCGGTGTGCGGACAGTGCCGTGCCTGTCTGCGCGGACGCCCCTGGTACTGCTTCGACACCCACAACGCGAAGCAGAAGATGACTCTTACGGACGGCACCGAGCTGTCCCCGGCGCTCGGGATCGGCGCCTTCGCCGAGAAGACGCTGGTCGCGGCCGGACAGTGCACCAAGGTCGACCCGTCGGTCTCCCCGGCGGTCGCCGGACTGCTCGGCTGCGGAGTGATGGCAGGCATCGGGGCCGCCATCAACACCGGCAACGTCGGACGGGGCGACACCGTCGCCGTCATCGGCTGCGGCGGGGTCGGAGACGCGGCGATCGCGGGCTCCCGGCTCGCGGGGGCGGCGAAGATCATCGCCGTGGACATCGACGACCGCAAGCTCACGAGCGCCGAGAAGCTCGGCGCTACGCACACCGTCAACTCCCGCTCCACCGACCCCGTCGAGGCGATCCGCGAACTCACCGGCGGCTTCGGCGCCGACGTCGTCATCGAGGCCGTCGGCCGCCCCGAGACGTACACGCAGGCCTTCTACGCCCGCGACCTGGCCGGCACGGTCGTCCTCGTCGGCGTGCCCACCCCCGACATGTTGCTCGAACTCCCGCTGATCGACGTCTTCGGCCGCGGCGGCACGCTCAAGTCGTCCTGGTACGGCGACTGCCTGCCCTCCCGCGACTTCCCGATGCTGATCGACCTGCACCTCCAAGGACGCCTGGACCTGGGCGCGTTCGTGAGCGAGACGATCGCCCTGGACGACATCGAGGCGGCTTTCGAGCGGATGCACCACGGCGACGTGCTGCGCTCGGTGGTGACGTTCTGATGGCCGCGCGCATCGAACACCTCGTCACCTCGGGCACGTTCGAGCTCGACGGCGGCACCTGGGAGGTCGACAACAACGTCTGGATCGTGGGCGACG
The DNA here is from genome assembly GCF_042746485.1 of Streptomyces sp. NPDC058751. Classification (NCBI taxonomy): domain Bacteria; kingdom Bacillati; phylum Actinomycetota; class Actinomycetes; order Kitasatosporales; family Streptomycetaceae; genus Streptomyces; species Streptomyces sp. NPDC058751. Next base: position 59,635 of record NZ_JBHYPZ010000028.1, read on the forward strand.
ACCACGAGGCCGTCGTGATCGACGCCGCCCACGACGCCGACGCCATCGTGAAGGCGGTCGGCGACCGCCGTCTGCGCGGGATCGTGTGCACCCACGCCCACAACGACCACATCGACGCCGCCCCCGCCCTGGCGGAGCGCACCGGAGCCACCATCTGGCTCCACCCCGACGACCTGCCGCTGTGGAAGCTCACCCACCCGGACCGCATGCCCGACGCCTGGCTCCAGGACGGGCAGGTGATCGAGGCCGCGGGCACCGATCTGACCGTGCTGCACACTCCCGGCCACGCTCCCGGCGCGGTCTGCCTCTACGACCCGGGCCTTCGCACCCTCTTCTCCGGCGACACCCTCTTCCAGGGCGGCCCGGGGGCGACCGGACGGTCCTACTCCCACTTCCCGACGATCATCGAGTCCATCCGCGACCGGCTGCTCACCCTCCCGGCCGACACGGTCGTCCGTACGGGACACGGCGAGACGACCACGATCGGAGCGGAGGCCCCGCACCTGGAGGCGTGGATCGCGCGCGGCCACTGAGGCCCCTCCGCCGCCCCGGACGTCCGCCCGCTTCCACCCCCGGACGTCCGCCCGTTTCCGCCGCGCGGCGGAAACGGCGAGGACGCCACACGGATACCTGACAGAAGATGTCCGGCTTCCGCGAGACGCTCGTGGGAACCACGGGTGAGCGCCCGTGGACGCCACGACGCACGGAGGTCGGACATGTCAGGGCCGTTGGAAGGCACGCTGCGGGACAGGGTCGCGCTGGTCGCGGGCGCGACCCGGGGCGCGGGCCGCGGGATCGCCGTGGAACTCGGCGCGGCCGGCGCCACCGTCTACGTGACCGGCCGCAGCACCCGGGAACGGCGCTCGGAGTACGACCGCCCGGAGACCATCGAGGACACCGCCGACCTGGTCACCGCGGCGGGCGGACGGGGCATCGCGGTCCCCACCGACCACCTCGTCCCGGCCGAGGTGGAGTCCCTCGTCGCCCGGATCGCGGACGAACAGGGCCGTCTCGACATCCTGGTCAACGACATCTGGGGCGCCGAGAAGCTCTTCGAGTGGGACACCCCCCTGTGGGAGCACGACCTCGACAACGGACGCAGGATGCTCCGGCTCGCCGTCGAGACCCACGCGATCACCAGCCACCACGCGCTGCCCCTGCTGCTGCGCCGCCCCGGCGGCCTGGTCGTCGAGATGACCGACGGCACCGCGGAGTACAACCGCGACACCTACCGGGTCTCCTTCTTCTACGACATCGCCAAGTCGTCCGTGCTGCGCATGGCGTTCGCCCTCGGCCACGAACTGGGCCCGCGCGGCGCCACCGCCGTGGCGCTCACCCCCGGCTGGATGCGCTCCGAGATCATGCTGGAAGCCTTCGGCGTGACCGAGGAGAACTGGCACGACGCCGAGGCGAACGAGCCGCACTTCGCCATCTCCGAGACACCGTTCTACGTCGGGCGCGCCGTCGCCGCGCTGGCCGCCGACCCCGAACGCGCCCGCTGGAACGGGCAGTCCCTCTCCAGCGGGCAGCTCGCCGGGGTGTACGGCTTCACCGACCGGGACGGCAGCCGGCCGGACGCCTGGCGCTACATGGTCGAGGTGCAGGACAGGGGGAAGCCCGCGGACGTCACGGGGTACCGCTGACGAGCGGCCCGCGCGGGCCGTCCTCTGTCGCTGCGACGATCATGGAGGTACCTTTCCGGCCATGACGGCGATGAGACGCTTCGAGGGGTACGGGGTGCTGATCACGGGGGCGGCGCGCGGGATCGGCGCGGCCACCGCCCACCGCCTGGCCGCCGAGGGCGCGCACGTCCTCGTCACCGACGTGGACCCGGCCGCGGCCGAGGGGACCGCCGCCGCGCTGCGCGAACTCGGCTCACGGGCCGAGGCGTTCACCTGCGACGTGGGGCAACGGGCCCAGGTCGAGGCCGCCGTGGCGTACGCCGTGGACGCCTTCGGCTCGCTCGACGTCCTGGTCAACAACGCCTTCCGGTGCGGCCCCGACGCCCCGCTCTTCGAGGACGAGAGCGACGAGGCGTGGGCCGCCGACCTCGACATCACCCTGACCGGCGCCTACCGCTGCGCCCGCGCGGCGCTCCCGCACCTGGTCGCCTCCGGCCGCGGGGCCGTCGTCAACGTCGGCTCCGTCAACGGCGTCCAGGACTTCGGCAACCACGCCTACAGCGCGGCCAAAGCGGGGCTGATGTCGCTCACCCGTACCCTGGCCGGCCATGCCGCCGGCCGGGGCGTCCGCGTCAACCTGGTGGCGCCGGGCACGGTCCGCACCCGGGCCTGGGAGGGGCGCGACGAGGAACTAGCCTCCGTGGCCCAGCAGTTGTACCCCCTCGGCCGGGTCGGCGAGCCGGAGGACATCGCGGCCGCCGTCGCCTTCCTCGCCTCCCGCGACGCATCCTGGATCACCGGCACGACCCTGTACGTGGACGGCGGCCTGCTGGGCGTCAACAAGGCTTTCCGGCAGGCGGTCCGGGGCGAGGACGAAGGCCAGGGCGGGGCCGCGGGCTGAGGCGGGGGTGCCGGCCCGGTCCCTCACAGACGCGGTTCCGCGCAGTGACGCCCGATCGCCGCGAACACCCGGTCCGTGTCCGCCTCGGACGTACGCCAGTTGCTGAACGCGGCGCGCAGTCCATGGGTGCCGTCGTAGCACGTCGGTGTCACGAAGGCCTCGCCCGAGGCGGCGACGGCGTCCGCCAGCGCGTGCACGCGCCGCTCCGTCGGGTCGTCCGCGAGGGTGAAGCACACGACGTTCAGCCGCACCGGCGCGAGCAGGCGCAACCCCGGAGCACGGGTGATCCGCTCGCCCAGCCGCCGGGCGAGCGCGACGTTCCGCTCGACGATCTCGCGGTGCCCCTCGCGCCCGTAGGCCGCCAGGGAGAACCAGGCCGGGAGAGCGCGCAGCCGACGCGAGTTCTCCGGCGTCAGGTGCAGGAAGTCGGGTTCGCCGCCGGGGAGTCCGAGATAGGGCGAGGCGTTGTGGAAGACCCGGACCTGGAGATCCTGGCGGCGGGTGAACTGGACGGCCGCGTCGTAGGGGACGTTGAGCCACTTGTGCAGGTCGACGCAGACGGAGTCGGCCTCGTCCAAGCCGGCCACCAGCGCGGAGTGCGCGGGCGACAGTGCGGCGAATCCGCCGAACGCCGCGTCGACGTGCAGCCAGAAGTCATGGCGCTCCCTGAGCGCGGCGACGGCCCGCAGATCGTCGAAGTCGACCGTGTTGACGGTCCCGGCGTTCGCCACGACGACGGCCGGACGCCCGTCGAGCGCGGTGAGCGCGGCGTCGAGACGCTCGATGTCCACGGCCTCGCGGTTTCCGGGCAGCACCGGCACCCGGCGCAGGCTGCCGCGGCCGAGGCCGAGCACCGACAGGGCCTTGGCGATGCTGGAGTGGGGGCTGCCCGACAGCACCTCCACCGGACCGAGCGCGCCCGCTCCCTCCTGTGCGACCGACACGCCCCGGCGCTCGCCGAGCCATTCCCGCGCGATGGCGAGCCCGACCGTGTTCGAGACCGTCGCGCCGCTCACGAACGCCCCGTGGTGTTCCCCTCCGAGCCCGAACAACTCGCGCAGCCAGTCCAGCGTCTCGTGCTCCAGCGCGCTCGCGAAGGACCCGGCGGCGCCCGAGACGTTCTGGTCGTAGGCGCTGGTCAGCCAGTCCCCGGTGAGCGAGGCGGGCGTCGCGCCGCCGGTGACGAATCCGAGGTAGCGCGGGCCCGCGGAGCCGGAGAACCCAGGTGCCCAGCGCCCGGCGAACCGGGCCAGGGCGCCCTCGGCACCGGCGCCCTCGGCCGGAAGCGGATCGGGGACGGGGGCCTTGTCGGGCGGGGCGACGGGACGGTCGTCCAGGCCGCTCACCTCCTGGGCGGCGAAGTCCCTTGCGGCCTGGAGGAGTTGGGGGAGGCGGTCGAGGTCCTCGGAGAGAGCGGGGTGCATGACCGCAGCCTATGAGGAACGCCCGTCGAAAGAGCGGTCCACTTCGGGGAAACCGGACCGGTCCGCCGCGGGTGCCCGTCGGCGTCCGGCGGCGCCGGAGCGCGGCCGGGACCGGAGCCGTGCGGCGAGGAATGTCACGGTTTCGTTCCTGTCCGCCCGGCCGTACAACGCAATACCCTCAAGGGCTGTCTCAGCAGACAGACGGAACGACGAACACAACAGGAAGGTCCGCCATGGGGGACACACGCAGGCGGGGAGTCGTCGCGCTCGGACTCACGGGACTGGTCGCACCGCTCACCCTCGCGCTGGGCGCGACGCCCGCCCAGGCCGCGAGCTGCACGACGGCCGCAGGCCCGTACCAGAAGCAGGTGGAGAAGTTCCTCGGGCGGCCCGTCGACGGCCGGCAGTCCACCACCGACTGCAAGGCGATCCAGGCCTTCCAGAACAAGCACGGCATCACCCCGAACATCGGGTACGCGGGTCCCGTCACCTGGGGCGTGATGGACCTCATGAACAAGCAGAAGGCCGTGGGGACCAACCCCAACCGGGACGGCAGGTGCCCGGTCAACAAGGGCCGTATCGCCTGCGTCAACCTCACGCTCCAGCTCAGCTGGATCCAGGACGGCAGCCGCCTGGTCTACGGACCGGTCCCGGTCCGCACCGGCAGGAACGGCTACGAGACCCGCACCGGTCTGAAGAAGATCTACTGGCGTCACATCGACCACGTCTCGAGCATCTACAACGTGCCCATGCCGTACAGCCAGTTCTTCGACGGCGGTCAGGCCTTCCACTCGGTGGGCGTGAGCATGTGGAACCCGCCGGGCTCGCACGGCTGCGTCAACATGACCTCGACGACGGCCAAGAAGTACTGGTCGCTGCTCAGGAACGGTGACGACGTCTACGTGTACGGCCGCAAGCCCGGAACGTGAGTGACGAGCTTCACGGTCCGTTATGTCGCTCCGTGGGGCATTGCTCACATCATCTTCACGTCGAGAGTCGTATGCTTCACGCCATGTGCACCACTCTTGACAACGACACTCAGCGATCCGCTGCCGAAGTCAACGAGGAGATCCGGGCTCTCTGGTTCCGGGCGGGTGGGTCGCTGAACATGGACGAGCGGCGCGAGTACCAGCGCCTCGTTCTCGAGTGGGCGAAGGCCGCCGAGTCGTCGTCGGCGACCCGGGTCGCCTGACCCTCCGCGTCCGGCAGGGCTCCCCGCTCCGGGGAGCCGTCGCCCCGGACCTCCACGGCGGCCTCGGACCCCGCTCCACGCGGACCCGGCTCCGGTCAACCGGCACCGGGTCCGAACCGATCAGCCCCAGCTCTGTGAATACTGCCGCCGGTAGGCGTTGCGGTCCTGCTCGGTACGGATGAACCGCGTCGCCACCAGCGCGATGACGCTTCCCCCGATGACCAGCATGCCGGGGCCGGCGTTCTGCGGGTCGGTGAGTGCTGAGAGGAACGTCCCGGCCGTCCCCGTCCCGCCCACCGCCTCCACCGCGCCCGGAGCGGCCGAACCCGGAGCCGAGGCCATCGCCGAGGCCGACGACGAGGGGGCGAGGGACGGCTGGGCCGCGCCGCCGGCGCCCTGCGCGGGCTGGCCCGCGAGCGTCACCGCCAGCGCCGTCAGCGCCTTGGTGACCGGCTGGAAGAACGTCGTACCGCCGGTCCTGCAGTCCCCGTTGCCGCCCGACGTCACCCCGAGCGCGATGCCCTCGGAGAACAACGGGCCGCCGCTGTCGCCCGGTTCGGCGCACACCGTCGTCTCGACCAGCCCGGTGACCGTGCCCTCCGGGTAGTTGACCGTCGCGTTGAGCGCCGTCACCTTGCCGTCGCGCAGTCCGGTGGTGCTGCCGCTGCGGAAGACCCGCTGGCCCACGGTCGGATCGGCGACGCCGGTGATCCGTACGCCGTTGCCGTCGCCGATGGAGACGATGTTGCTCCCGGCCTTGGGCTCCTGCCCGATGTCGTACTGGATCAGCGAGAAGTCGCTGCCGGGGAACGCCGTGGTGACCGTGCGGCCCACCTGCTGCTGACCGGTGTTGTCGGAGAACCAGACCGAGCCGGCGGGGCCGCAGTGTCCGGCCGTGAGGATGAACTCGCTCTGCCCGTTGGTCACGTTGAAGCCCGCCGAGCAGCGGCCGCCGGTCGAGAAGATCCCCTGCGCGCCGTTCACCCGCGTGGTGAACGTGCCCTGGGTCCGCTGCATCCGCACCGAGTCGCCGATGCCGTCGGCCAGCTTCGTCATCCGCGACCAGTCGGCGGCGGAGACCGTGCTGTCGGCCTGCACCACCACCTCGTTCTTCGTGTAGTCGACCGCCCACGCCGTACCCGGTACCCGGGGCGCCGAACCGAGCTCCTTCGTCGCGGACTTGAGGTCCTGCAAGCTGTGCGTCACGACCTTCGGGCGGGCACCCGCCCGCTTCACCGCGTCCGCCGCGTCCGCGTCGGTGACCGCGACGACGGGGGTACCGTCGGCGGCTATCCAGTTGCCGGCCGTCCGTGAGGAACCCAGCCGGGACACGAGACCGGCACCGGTGTCCGCCGCGAGCCGCGCCGAACTCGCGTCGGTGCCCGCCGCGTCGGACGGTTCGCTCGCCACGGCGCGCGTCACCATGAACCCTCCGCAGAGCAGTCCGCCGACGGCGGCCAAGCGCGCCCCCCGTTGGACGATCCGTCGTCGTGCGTGCCTCATGCGTGGGCTCCCGAAACCGTGCGGAGCGGCGTCCCCGCCGCCGAAGGCCCCGGTCGAGGGCCCTCACCCTCATACGTGCGCCCCGGCCCGGTTGTTCACCACCGTGCGGAGCTGTCGCGGAGGTGGCCGATTCGCGCCGACGGCGCCCGGCCCGGGAGCGCGCACGGGCCGGCCCCGCCACCCGGGCGGGACCGGCGAGACGGGCGGGACCGGTCGGGAGTGTCCGATATGCCCTAGGCGTCGGCCCGGGTGCGGGCGGTCACCTCGTCCCGGGTCAGATACACGTCCGTACGCTCGAAGTCCCGCAGGGTCCCCTTGCGGTCCGCGAGGAAGCCGGTGCGGACGAAGTCGTCGCCCGCGACGGCGTTCAGGAGCCAGTTGGCGCCCGTACGGAACCGGGCGGCGCCCGTCCGCAGCGCGTACAGGTGGTATCCGCGGGCCACGAGCTGCGCGGGCGCGCCCTTGAGGCCGATGCCGAGCGGTTTGGACACGGCGTCGTGGCCGCCGAGGTCGACCACCAGACCGAGGTCCTTGTGCCGGTACGGCAGGGTGGGCTGTCCGCGCAGCCTCGCCGCCAGGACCCCGGCCGCGTGCCGGCCCTGCCGGGCCGCGTGCTGGGCGGTCGGCGGGCAGGGAGAGCCGTCGCCCTTGGCCAGATCGGGCACCGCCGCCGCGTCGCCCAGCGCGAAGACCCCGTCGAGCCCCGGGACCCTGAAGTCGGGCTCGGTGACGAGCCGTCCGCGCACGGTCTCCGAGCCCAGCGAGTCGACCAGCGGACTCGCCGCGACGCCCGCGGTCCACACCAGCGTCCGCGACGGCAGCACCCGTCCGTCGGTGAGGGTGATCCGGTCCTTGGTGACGGAGGCGACGGAAGTGCCCAGCGAGATCCGTACGCCGCGGTCGCCGAGCATCCGCAGCGCGCTCGCGCCCAGCTTGTCCCCCAGTTCGGGCAGCAGCTTCGGAGCGACGTCGATCAGGTGCCACTTGATGAGGCCGGGGTCGAGGCGCGGGTGGTAGCGCCGTGCCGCCGCGGTCGTCAGACGCTGCAGACAGGCGGCCGTCTCGGTGCCCGCGTATCCGCCGCCGACCACCACGAACTGGAGCCGCGCGGCCCGCTCCTCGTGGTCCGGCGTGGCCGCCGCCAGGTCGAGTTGGGCGATCACGTGGTCACGCAGGTACACGGCCTGGGCGAGCGTCTTCATGCCGCGCGCCTCCTCCGCCAGCCCGGGGATGTCGAAGGTGCGCGTCACGCTGCCCGGAGTGAGCACCAGGTAGTCGTAGCGCAGGTCGACGAGGTCCCCGGTGATCTTCCGGACCACGCACACCTTGGCCTCCGGATCGACACCGATCACCCCGCCCGGCACCAGCACGGTGCGCCGCAGGATCCGGCGCAGCGAGGGCGCGACGGACTGGGGCGTGACGACACCCGCGGCGACATGGGGCAGCAACGGCAGATAGAGCTGGTAGTCGGTGGGGCTGACCAGGGTGACCCGGGCCTCGCCGGGGGTGAGGGTCCGTTCCAGGCTTCTGGCGGCCTCGACTCCGGCGAAACCCGCGCCGACGACGACGATGTTCGGTCCTTGCATCAGAGCAGCCTCTCTCCACTGGTGCCAGCCGCGAGCCCAGGCTCACACGGGCCGCGGACGTGTGCCACTGCACCGCGCGTACCCCGAAGCGTGTGAATCACGATCTCTACCGATCGGTAACTGCCTCTTCCTCCTTCGTACACGCGCTGCCAGGATCATTTCTGCCGCGGCGGCGGTCCCAGGCACCGTCGCCGTCTCGACGCGTGGGTTCGACCGACTCACGCGCTCCGACCGACAGTTGTGAAAAGGGGACAGGCATGACGGGACACGGTGTGGCGCGACGGATGGGTGCGGTGTCGGTGGTCGTGGCGCTCGGGATCGGGGGGACGGTCGGCGTGGCGGGTTCCGCCGCCGCTGCCCCGGCCCAGGCGGTCGCGAGCGTCTCCGCGCCGGCGGGCGTCGACTACGCCACCTGGCAGAGCGACGTCCGGACCGTCATCGACCAGGCGCTGCCGTACGTCGAGCAGCGCACCGCCGGCGCCGACGGCAAGAAGCTCGCGGTCGTCTTCGACATCGACAACACCGTGCTGGAGACGGACTTCCACCCGTGGTACGAGCTGCCCACCCCGGCGGTCGAGGCCTCGCTGGGGCTCGCCCGCTACGCGCACTCCCGGGGCGTGGCCGTCTTCTTCGTGACCGCCCGTCCCGGCATCATCGCCGGTGAGACGAAGTGGAACCTGAAGTCCGTCGGCTACCCGGTCGACGGACTCTACGTACGTGACCTGCCGGACCTCTTCGCCGAGGTCAGCGCCTACAAGACCGGCAAGCGCGCGCAGATCGAGTCGCTCGGCTACACGATCATCGCCAACGTCGGCAACAACACCACGGACCTGGTCGGCGGCCACGCGGAGCGCACGTTCAAGCTGCCGGACTACGACGGCAAGCTGTCCTGACCCGGGCGGCTCGGGCACCGGCGGGGCCGCGGACCGGCGCGCTTACACTTCGGCCATGGACGAGGCCTCGCTGGACGCGCTGGGATCGGGCAAGTACCTGCTGATCACCAGCTATCGAAAGAACGGCACGGGGGTCGCCACACCCGTGTGGGTGGTGCGGGACGGCTCGGCGCTGGGCGCCTGGACCGTCGCGGACAGCTGGAAGGTGAAGCGCATCCGCAACCGGGCCGACGTGCTGGTCGGCCCGTGCGACGTGCGCGGCAGGCCGACGGGGGAACCGGTCTCCGCCACCGCGGAGATCGTCGGCGCGGCGGAGACGGCCCGCTACCGCAAGCTCATCGCCCGCAAGTACGGGCTGACGGGCCGTCTCACGCTGTTCGGCAGCCGCCTGCGCCGCGGCGAGAGCGGCACGGTCGGCATCCGCATCACCCTGTCCCCGTGACGTGTCACCGGTCCTCGTGACGTAGTCCCTCCGTAGCTCGCACAGTGTCCCGGGAGGGCGCCCTCGGCGCCCTCCCGTCCGCGTGTGTGCCACCTCTTCGGGCGTCCGTCGGCGCCTCCGGGTCCGTGCCCGGGCGGGAGTTGGCCGGATGTGTACCGCGGGAGACGTTGACTAGAAAGCGCTTACCGCCTACGTTCCCGTTCAGCAGCGTGACCCGTGCGAGGCATCTCGTATACGAGACATCAGATCCCCGAGCCGCACCACCTGGGCAAGTGGCACCATTCCACCCGCGTTCGGTCCATGAACGTCGGCGCCTCGCATCCACGCTGTTCAGATACAGGTACGTCATTCGTGTACATGTCCAGAGTCGCCCCTGAAGGGACACCCCGCATGAGTACGCGCCCCCCACACGAGCACCTCCCGCACGAGCGTTCCCGCCCGGCCCTGACGGCGGCCGGGGCCGCCGTCCTGGCGGTCGCCATGGCTCTCGTGCTGCCGCAGTCGGCCCGGGCCGCCGAGACCGCGCCGGTCGGCTTCGGCGCCGGGACCACCGGCGGCGGCGGCGCGAGTGCCGTCACCGTCACGACGCTCGCCGCCTTCAAGACGGCCGTCACCGGTGACACGGCCAAGGTCGTGAAGGTCAGCGGTCTGATCCCGCTCAGCGGGCAGATCGACATCGGCTCCAACACCACGGTCCTGGGCGTCGGTTCGTCGTCCGGGTTCACCGGCGGCGGACTGCGTCTGAAGAAGGTCACCAACGTCGTCGTCCGCAACCTGAACATCAGCAAGCCGGTCGCGCCCGCCGACGGGATCACCGTGCAGGCGTCGACGAAGGTGTGGATCGACCACAACGCCTTCTCGGCCGACCGCGACCACGACAAGGACTACTACGACGGCCTGGTCGACATCACCCACGCCTCGGACCAGGTCACGGTCTCCTGGAACACCTTCAAGAACCACTACAAGGGCTCGCTCGTCGGCCACAGCGACAACAACACCGCCGAGGACACCGGGCACTTGCGGGTGACGTACCACCACAACTGGTTCGACAACGTCAACTCCCGCATCCCCAGCCTGCGTTTCGGCACCGGGCACTTCTACGACAACTACGTCGTCGGCGCCGCGACCGCCGTGCACTCCCGCATGGGCGCCCAGATGCTCGTCGAGAACAACGTCTTCCGGAGCACGGCGGTCGCCGTCACCACGAACCGCGACAGCGACGTGGACGGCTACGCCAACCTCACCGGCAACGATCTCGGCGGGGCCGCGACCGAGATCTCCCGGGTCGGCACGTTCACGAAGCCGCCGTACGGCTACACCGCCGAGCCGGCCTCGGCCGTCGTCTCCTCGGTGACGTCCGGCGCGGGCGCCGGAAAGCTCTGACGGCCACTCCACCACCCCCACGACAGGAAGGCATCGGAACATGACCTCATCGGCACACCCGCGCGCCGGGCGACGCGCCCTCACGGGAACCCTCGCCGCTCTCGGTCTCTCGGCCGCCATGCTGATGGCCGACGGCGCCCTGACACCGGCGAGCGCCGCGACCTGGCCCACCGCGACCGGCAGTCAGGCCGTCTCCGCCACCATCTCGGTCTCCGGCACCAAGGACTACGGGATGAAGCGCCTCTACGGCACCGGCGACCTGGGCAGCGGCAGCCAGGACGAGGACCAGGGGCCGATCCTGGAGCTGGCCGCGGGAACCGTCCTGAAGAACGTCATCATCGGCTCGCCCGCCGCGGACGGCATCCACTGCCTGGGCAGCTGCACGCTGCAGAACGTCTGGTGGGAGGACGTCGGTGAGGACGCGGCGACGTTCCTCGGCTCCTCCTCGTCCAACGTCTACACCGTCAGCGGCGGCGGCGCGAAGGAGGCCAGCGACAAGGTGTTCCAGTTCAACGGCGCCGGAACGCTGAACGTCTCGAACTTCGCGGTGCAGACCTTCGGCACGTTCGTCCGCTCCTGCGGCAACTGCAGGACGCAGTACAAGCGGACGATCAACCTCAACACCATCGAGGCGACCTACAAGGGCAGCAAGCTCGTCGGCATCAACACCAACTACGGCGACAGCGCCACCCTGAAGTCCATCAGGATCGTCGGGGACAGCAGCAAGAAGATCGTCCCCTGCCAGAAGTACACCGGCAACAACACCGGTGCCGAACCGACCACGAACGGCAGCGGTCCCGACGGCACCTACTGCAAGTACGCGACGTCCGACATCACCTACGGCTGACGGTCGTCACCCCGCGGCTGAACGGGCCGGTCCCGCAAGCCGGTTCGTTCGGCCGCGCACGGCTCCTCGCCACCGGCCGCCGTTTCCCGGGGCGGGCGGACGACGGTCCCGGCGCGGGACGCGGGGTCTAACCCCAGCTGCCGTACGGGCCGTCGACGAGCTGGAACACCGGCTGCCTGCGCACCGGGTCCTGGGCGGTGGAGAGCTGGACCCGGTCGCCGCTGTGGATGGTGGCGGGCGAACCCATGACCCGGCCCCGGACCGTGAAGCCCTCCGCCATCTCGATGAGGGAGACGTTGCGGGCGGCCGGGGTGTTGCGGTGGATCACCGTGGAGTGGCGCACGACGCCCGTGCCCACGCTCGCCTCCGTACGCAGGTCGCTGCCCGCGCACACGGGACACAGCAGACGGTTGTACATGGCGGTGGCACACCAGTGGCACCGCTGGAAGAGCAGGACGTCCCCGGCGCGTTCCGCCGAAGCGGTGCCGAGACGCTCCACGGAACCGGGGTCGAGCACGTCCGTCGAGGCGTCGAGGCCCGGGTGAAGGGCGATTCCTGGGTGGTACACGATGTCATCTCCCTGCGCTCGGCCGGAATCTGAGGTGCGCGGGTCGCCGTGCACGACCACAGGTTATGGCACTGAGTGTCACCCGTAAAGGCACTCCGTACCCTCAAATGAAGAAGGCCGTGGGCGGGCGGCCCGCGCTCAGCCCCGGGCGAAGGCCGACTCGATCTCCTGGACCACGCGCCACATGGGCGCTCCGCGCCGCGAGACGACGACCACCACGTCCTCCGGTTCCTCCGGCGCCCTTGCGGCGGGCGCGGAGCCGAACGTCCTCTGCACGTAGCCGAGGGCCTGGTCGACCGCCGCCTCGGCGTCCCCGGTCCCGTCCGAACGCAGCCAGGAGCGCAGGGCGTTGTTGTGCGCGGCGACCACGGCCGCGGCGACGACGTCGGCGCGCAGGGTGTCCGCGCGGGCCCCCGCGGAGAGCCCGCGCAGATACTCCGCGAGGGCGCGCTCGTAACGCCAGACGACCGACAGCTCGTATGCGCGCAGTCCCGGCACCTTCTTGGTGAGGCGGTAGCGCTGGACGGAGAACGTCGGGTTCTCCGCGTACATGCGCAGCACGAGCCGTGCGGCGTCGCAGACGCGTCGCACGGGGTCCCCGGTGCCGGCGTCCTCGCCCAGGAACGCCGTCATGTCGGCCAGGCAGCGCTCGTGGTCGGGGAAGACCACGTCCTCCTTGGACGGGAAGTAGCGGAAGAACGAACGCCGGCCCACCCCGGCGAGCGCCACGATGTCGTCGATGGTGGTCTCCTCGTAGCCGCGTTCCAGGAAGAGCTGGAAGGCGGCTCCCACCAGGGCGTCCCGCATCGGCGGTTTGACGGTGGTCGCGTCGGCGGGTTCGCGGCGCCCCGGTGCCTCGTTCATGGTCGGAAACTAGCATCGAAGCCGGGCAGTGGCACTCGGTGCACTTTTGGCAGGGAACTGAGTTCCCTGGACTTTCCCGCCCGGTGTTCGTGCCTGGTCCGTCCCGGATGTCACGGCCCATGCCCGGAGTGCGGTGCTCCTCATGTGGCTGATATGTGCATGTGGATCGACTCCGCCCGCGGGCAGCGAAGTTGACAGCCCATCAGCGGTGATCGAGCATGAGGCCGAGCCGCGGCCCGCCGTGTCGTCACCCCCCGGACGACGCGGTCACGAGAGCCTCGGCACTCGTTCCCGCACGAGTGCCGAGGCTCGGTTTTTTCCTGTCGGGGTTTCCGGTCAGTGGTCGTTACAGGTCGCCGAGAATATGTCGTCGCCCGCCATGTGCCCGTTCCGATGGGCCTGCAGGGCGACGCTCACCAGGGTCAGCAGCAGATCGATGTCCGAGTCGACTTCGAGACGGATGGTCACCCAGCGGGAGCCGGGCACCACGCGGATGGCCGTGGAGGTCCTGAGCTGGTCCTCGAAGCGCCGGATGGCCCGGTCGGTGAGGTGCAGGTCGACATCGTGTTCGGAATGGAAGTGGACGATCTCGCACTGCGCCGCGCACAGTGCGCGCCCCGTGCCGCAACTCGGCCGGGACTCCGCGAGGTCGGGCCAGTCGGCCAGCCGCGTCATGGCTCTGGAGGCCAAGGTCATGCGCCCATCATGACGAGCACACCTCCCGGTCACCAGGACTTGGCGTGGTTGTCATCCCTCCACCGTCTGGCAATGTCCGGTTTTCGCCTGTTAATTGAAGGCGCTTCGACTACCGGCCGGACGGCACCCGGCCGGCGTCCAGGTCGGCACCCCGGACGCCACCTCGGACGGCGCTCCGGCCGGTGCGGCGCGGAGCCGCCCCGGGCGCGATGATCCGCGGCACGGTGAACGGCCCGGCCCGTGCCCGCGTATCACTGCACAGGGACGGCGGGAGACCGCGTGTACGGAGGGAGAGCAGTGTGTCGACACGGCCACGCGGGGGGTCCACCGGGCGCTCCGTGATCGAACCCACGCGCGTCGAGCGAGGCCACCGCTCCGATTCCCTGGCGGAGCTGCTCCGGCAGGTGCGCGAGAAGGAGGGGATGACCGGCGCGGACGACAGTCGTGAGCCCGCCTTCCCGCCGATGCCCCCCTTACCGCCGCGGCCCGTCCCGGTGGAGGACGAGACCGAGGAACTCTTCCCGGTCCCCGGCGCTGAGGACCACACCGGTGAACCGCCCCCGCCCCTCGGCGGCGAGGACTACACCGGCGAACCGTCCCCGCCCCTCGGCGGCGAGGACTACACCGCCGACACCCCGCAGCCGTACGGCACCGGTGCTCCCCGGGCGTACGGCGCCGATACGGCCGGGGGAACACCCGCGGGCGACGGACGCCACGGCGAGAGACGGCCCGGGGGCACCCACGGACCGGCGCGCGGGGGTGCGGGCCTGCGCCGTGCCGCGATCGCGCTCGCCGTCGCGGCGGCGGGCCTGACCGGATTCGCCGCCGCCCTCCTGGTGCCGGGCGCGGCCCGGAACGACGCGTCCGCAGGGCACTCCCCGACGTCACCGGCCGACCCGGCCGCCGACGGCGCGTCCGACCCGGACGGCGCCGGCACGCTCCGGGAGGGTGACAGCGGACCCGAGGTGACGGCGCTTCAGCAGCGTCTGCTCCGCATCCCGAACGTGTACGACCACGGCAGCACCAGCGGTACCTACGACGCCGAGCTCACGGCGGCCGTCGCCCGCTTCCAGCTCTGGTACGGCATCCGGGGCGACGAATCCGGTGTCTACGGCAACGACACCCGGGCCGGCCTGGAGTCCAGGACAGCGGCCCCCTGAGACGGCCGGGGCGGCCCGCGCGGTGACACTCGCTCCCTCCGCCCCGGCCCCCTGCCCGCAGCTCCCGGACACCGTGCGTCCGCGGGGCCGGCGGTCCAAGAGGGCGCCGCGCACGAGGAGTCCGAGGCGAAGGCACGGCCTCACCGGCCCGGCGGCCCCCCTCCGGCCGTCCCGACGACCGCCGCTCCGACGACGAGGTCGGCGCGGTCCCGGGTCGCGGCGACCAGCTCGGCGTTGCGCTGATCCGTTCCGAGCACCCACGCCACCGCCGCGTCGTGGTCCTTCCCGAACTCCTCGTGGCGCGCGACCAGCCGCCGGACACGGTCGGCCTCGTCGGCCTCGCAGAACCACACCTCGTCGAGCTGCGCGCGGGCCCGCGCCCACGCCCCGTCGCCCAGCAGCAGGTAGTTCCCCTCGGTGACGACCAGCCGCGCGGCCCGGGGAACCGCGAGGGCCCCCGCCAGGGGCTGTTCGAGGACCCGCTCGAAACCGGGAGCGTAGACGAGGTCCTCCTCGTCCTCGCGCAGCCTGCGCAGCAGCGCCGCGTACCCCGCCGCGTCGAACGTGTCCGGGGCACCCTTGCGGTCCCGGCGCCCCAGCCGGTCCAGTTCGGCGTCCGCGAGGTGGAACCCGTCCATCGGCACGTGGGCGACCCGGAAGGGCGCGACCGCGTCGAGCCGCCCGACCAGCCGCTCGGCGAGCGTCGTCTTGCCCGACCCGGGACCGCCGGCGATCCCGAGGAGGGCGCGCCGGCCGGGCCGCACGAGCGCGGCGGCCCGTTCCACCAGGTCCTCGAAGGACGGACCCGCCCCGGTCATACGAGCCCGCACGACGGCGCGGGCGCAGTGATCTCCATGCGCTCCAGTATCGACGGCACGCGGCACGGGGGAAGCCCCGCGCCGAACGGGTCCGGTCCGGGGGGCGGTCCCGGGGCCAGGGCGGTGATGTGGCGCGCGCCACCCGGTGGAGGCCCTTCCCGGGGGCAGACTCCTCGTATGACCGATCTCGGCCTGCCGAAGCAGATCCTGGCCTGCCTCTTCGACCTCGACGGGGTCATCACCAGAACCGCGGTGGTCCACGCGGCCGCCTGGAAGAGGACGTTCGACGACTTCCTGCGGGAACGCGACGGCGACGCGTTCCGGCCCTTCGAGGACGCCGACTACACCGCCTACGTGGACGGCATGCCCCGCGCCGACGGCGTACGTTCCTTCCTCGCCTCGCGCGGCATCGAACTCCCCGAGGGGACCCCCGGGGACCCGCCGGACAGGGCCACCGTCCACGGACTCGGCAACCGCAAGAACGCCCTGCTCCTCGACATGATCCGCACCCAGGGGGTCGAGGCGTACGAGGGCACGCTGCGCTACGTCGAGGCGGTCCGGGCACACGGCCTGCGGACCGCGGTCGTCTCCTCCAGCGCCAACTGCCGTGACGTCCTGCGCTCGGTGGGCGCGGAGCACCTCTTCGACGTACGCGTCGACGGCGTCGTCGCCGCCGAACGGCACCTGCCGGGCAAGCCGCGCCCCGACACCTTCCTCGCCGCGGCGAAGGACCTCGGTGTCGAGCCGTCCGAGGCCGCCGTCTTCGAGGACGCGCTCGCCGGCATGGACGCGGGCCGCTCGGGGCACTTCGGGTACGTCGTCGGAGTGGACCGCGTGGGCCAGAGCGCCGCCCTGCGCGCCCACGGCGCCGACATCGTCGTACGGGACCTGGACGAACTGGGGGACCGCGGGTGATCACCCACTCCTCGTACGGAGTCGAGCCCTGGGCCCTGCGCGAGAGCGAGCTGCACCTCGCGCTGCTGCCGCAGAGCGAGTCCGTGTTCGCCCTCGCCAACGGGCACATCGGCTGGCGCGGCAACCTCGACGAGGGCGAGCCCCACGGCCTGCCCGGCTCCTACCTGGGCGGTGTCCACGAGACACACCCGCTGCCCTACGCGGAGGCGGGCTACGGCTATCCGGAGTCCGGGCAGACCGTCATCAACGTCACCAACGGCAAGATCGTCCGGCTGCTCGTCGACGACGAGCCGTTCGACCTGCGCTACGGACGGCTGCGCTCCCACGAACGCGTCCTCGACCTGCGCACCGGGCTGCTCACCCGGACCTGCGAATGGACCTCGCCGGCCGGCTCCACGGTCCGGGTGCGCTCCACCCGGCTCGTCTCCTTCACCCAGCGGGCGATCGGCGCCGTCGCCTACGAGGTGGAGGCCGTCGACAGCCGGACCAGGGTGGTCGTCCAGTCCGAGCTGGTCGCCAACGAGCAACTGCCCGGCCGCGGCGGCGACCCCCGGGCGGCGGTCGCACTGGACTCACCGCTGGAGGCGGAGGAGCACTTCGCGGCGGGAGGCCGGCTGAGGCTCGTGCACCGCACCCGGCGCAGCGCCCTGCGGGTCGCGGCCGCAGCGGACCACTCGGTCAGCGGCCCCGGCAGGACCACCCTGAGCAGCGAGAGCAGCGACGACCTCGCCCGGCTGACCGTCACCTCCGTGCTGGAGCCGGGCCACACCCTGCGCCTGGAGAAGACCGTCTCCTACGGCTGGTCCGGCAACCGCTCCCTGCCCGCCCTGCGCGACCAGGTCGACGCGGCCCTCGCCGCGGCCCGGCACAGCGGCTGGCAGCGGCTCGTCGACGAACAGCGCGCCTACCTCGACGACTTCTGGGACCGCGCCGACGTCGAGGTGGACGGCGACGAGGAGATCCAGCAGGCCGTCCGCTTCGCCCTCTTCCACGTGCTCCAGGCGGGCGCTCGCGCCGAGCGGCGCGCCATCCCCGCCAAGGGCCTGACCGGCTCCGGCTACGACGGCCACGCCTTCTGGGACACCGAGACCTTCGTCCTCCCGCTGCTCACCTACACCTCGCCCGGCGCCGTCGCCGAGGCGCTGCGCTGGCGCCACAGCACCCTCGGGGCCGCACGCGAACGGGCCGTCCAGCTCGGGCTGCGCGGAGCGGCGTTCCCGTGGCGGACCATAGCGGGATCGGAGGGCTCGGCGTACTGGCCGGCCGGCACCGCCGCGTTCCACGTCAACGCCGACATCGCCGACGCCGTCGTCCGCTACACCGCCACCACGGGCGACACGCGTTTCGAACGCGACACCGGCGTCGAGCTGCTGACCGAGACGGCACGGCTGTGGCGCTCCCTCGGGCACCACGACCACCAGGGGAGGTTCCACATCGACGGGGTGACAGGACCCGACGAGTACAGCGCCGTCGCCGACGACAACACGTACACCAACCTGATGGCCCGCGCGAACCTCCTGGCCGCCGCCGACGCCGTCGAACGGCACCCCCGGCGGGCCGCGGAACTCGGCGTCGACGAGGAGGAGAGCGCGGCCTGGCGCGACGCAGCCGAGGCCATGCACATCCCCTACAACCACGAACTCGGCGTCCACGAGCAGCACGCCGGGTTCACCCGCTATCAGCGCTGGGACTTCGCCGCCACCCGCCCCGACCAGTACCCGCTGATGCTGCACTTCCCCTACTTCGACATCTACCGCAAGCAGGTCGTCAAACAGGCCGACCTGGTGCTCGCCCTCTACAAGTGCAGCCCCTTCTTCGACGACGAGCACAAGGCCCGGAACTTCGCCTACTACGAACCCCTCACCGTCCGCGACTCCTCCCTGTCGGCCTGCTGCCAGGCCGTGATCGCCGCCGAGACCGGCCGTCCCGGCCTCGCCTACGACTACCTCGTCGAGGCGGCGCTGATGGATCTGGAGGACCTGGAGCACAACACCCGCGACGGCCTGCACATCGCCTCCCTCGCCGGGACCTGGACGGCACTGGTCGCCGGCTTCGGAGGGCTGCGCCACCACGGGGACACCCTGGAGTTCGCGCCCCGGCTGCCGGAACGCCTCAGGCGCCTCGCCTTCTCCCTGGAGGTGCTCGGCCGCCGGCTGCGCGTGGAGATCGAGCAGGACGTCGCCACCTACACGCTCACGTCCGGTGACCCGCTGGAGATCAGCCACCACCGCGAACCCGTCACGGTCGGCGCGGGCGAACCCCGCAGCCTGCCCATCCCGGCGCAGCGCCTGCGTCCCGCCCCGGACCAGCCGCCGCACCGGCGGCCGAACTCCCGGGACTGAGACGCGGCGCGGGCCTCCGGCGTGTCAGCGGCGGGTGACGGACGGCGCGATGTCCTCGTGCCGTTCCCGGGGCGCCGCGTCGGGAACGAGGGCCCTGGTCACGGACCTGCCGCAGAACGCGGGCTCCAGGGCGCGGTACATGGTGTTGAGCACGGTGGTGTTGTTCGAGGTGTTGGCCAGGGCGGTGAGACTGCGCTTGCCGTCCTTCGTGGTGAAGGCGTACGTGTAGTAGCCCTGCACGGTGCCCGTGTGCCCGTACACGGAGATCCCGCACGACAGGTCGCGGCGGCGCAGTCCGAGGCCGTACGACGTGGTGCTGTTGACCCGGGTCCACTTCGTCATCTGGGTGAGCCGGTCGGCGGACATGAGCTTGCCGCGCAGCAGCGCGGAGAAGAAGACGTCCAGGTCGTGCGGGGTGGAGATGATGGCGCCCGCGCTCTGCGCCCAGGAAGCCGTCTGCTTGGTGGAGTTCACCAGGCCCGCCCCGGCCGTGTCCGACGTGAGGTAGCCCTGGGCGTGCCGGCCCGGGATCGCGGCGGAGGGATGGACGTAGAAGGTGTCGGCCAGGTTCAGCGGCGTGAAGATGCGCTTCTGGTACTCGGTGGCGACGGTGTGCCCGGTCAGCTTCTCGATCAGCATGCCGGCGACCACGAAGTTGGTGTTCGAGTACGAGTAGGCGGCCCCCGGCGCGTTGGTGCGGGGCTTCGCCAGCGACAGCCGTACCAGGTCGCGGTAGGTGAACACCTTGTTGCGGACGGCCTCGAAGCCGGAGACGGAGCGGGCGAACATGTCGTTGGTGTAGTCGTACAGACCGCTGCGGTGGCTCAGGACGTGCCGCACGGTGATCCTGTCGTCGGGCAGCAGGCCCGGCAGGTAGGTGTTGACCGGCTTGTCGAGCTTCAGCGCGCCCTCGTCGACGAGCTGGAGCAGCACCACGGCGGAGAACGTCTTGGTGACGCTGCCGACGCGGAACCGGTCGTTCGTGCTGATGGTCCGTCCGGTGGCCCGGTCGTCGACCCCCTCGACCAGCCGGTGCACCGTGCCGCCGTCGTCGATCCTCGCCATCGCGCCCGGTGCTCCCTGGGCGCGTGCCGTCCGCAGGATCGCCCGCAGGCCCGCCTCGTCGGGCGCCGCGGCGGCCACCGTCCGTCCGCCGTCGGCGCGGTGCGTGTCCGCCGGTGTCACGGCCTGTGCCGGGGCCGCCAGCAGGGACGCCACGACCGCGCCCAGCGCCGTTCCCGTAACCGCCGTTGCTGAGACCATCTGTTTCTCCCGAGTGCCATCTGCCGGTCGACGTCCCGGCCCGGACCGCGCCGCGGACGCGGGCGACGGCACCATCTGTACGCGCTGGGAGGGCACGCGGGTTGCATCGCCATGGGGATGAAGCGGAAACGGCGAGGTGGAATCGGTGGATTGGCGCAAAGCGGCCGCGCCGGGACCACTCGTCCGTGGACGGGCGGGGCTGACGCCGGCTCAGCCGCCGAAGAGCTGGGTCCAGTACGTGCCCGCCCTGCCGCCGCCGGCCAGGCCGATGCCCAGGTGGGTGAAGTCCGGCTTGAGGATGTTGGCGCGATGGCCGGGACTGTCCATCCAGCCCTGGACCACCTCGGCGGGGGAGCGCTGTCCGCAGGCGATGTTCTCGCCGACGGCGCGGTGGGCGGAGCCCGCGGCGGCGGCGCGGTCCCACGGTCTGCCGCCCTCGGGGGAGGTGTGGGCGTAGAAGTCGCGGGCCACCATGTCGGCGCTGTGGGCCTGGGCCGCGGCGGTGAGTCTCGCGTCGGCGGTCAGGGGCGGCAGCCCGGCGGCGGCCCGTTCGGTGTTGGTGAGCGTGATGACCTCACGCGCCGTCCGTTCCAGGCCCGCCGGGCTGAACGGCCGGGCCCACAGCGCCGTCCAGTACAGGTCGCCCGTGCGGGGGTCGGGGACGCGGGCGAGTCCCGCCTCGGTGAAGGCGGGATCGCACAGGGTGCGCCGTGACGGCTCGGCGGAGAGGCAGTACTCGACGAACTCGTGCACGGTGCGCGGGCCGGAGACCAGGTGTTCTCCGACGGTCAGGTAGGAGTAACCGGCCGAGACGACGCGCTGGTGGACGTAGACCCCGTCCGGGGCCTTCGAGGAGAGCGTCCCGCGGGCCGCCATGGCACCCGCGTGGCTCCGCGCGGCGGCGGTCAGCCGGGCGTCGAGGCGGACGGGCGGGGAACCGGTGGCGGCACGCGCGGAGTTCACCGGCCCCAGGAATCCGTCCGGGTCCTGGCCGTACCCCTGCGCTCCCGGCGATCCGCCCCGGCCGGCCGCGCCCGGTCCGGCGCCCGGTGATCCGCTCCGGGCGTCCGCCGCCGGGCCGCCCGGCGGGGCGGTGTCGTCGGTGACGTCGATCCCGAAATCCCGCGCGACGCCCGCGAGACCGTCCGCGTATCCCTGTCCGAGGGCACGGAGCTTCCAGGCCGTACCGCGCCGGTACACCTCGGCGAGGAGCAGCACGGTCTCCCGGTGCGGCCGGGGCGGGGTGAAGCGGGCGAGGACGCGGCCGTCCGGCGCGGTGACCTGGACCGTGGGGGAGGGCAGCCGGTCCGGCGGGGTCGTGGGGTCGGCGGGGCTGACGACGACGGTGACGCGGGACGCGCCGGGCCTCAGCCGCGGCGGGTCGACGGTGAGCCGGGCGCCGTCGAGACGGACGCCGGGCGCGGCCGGCTGGTTGTAGAACACGAAGTCGCCGTCGCCGCGCACCCTGCCGCCGTCGTCGGTGACGAGGGCGGACACGTCGAAGGGGCCCGGGACCCCGAAGGTCAGGACCCCGTCCGGCAGGGGCGTGTTGCCCCCGGGAACCAGCTCGGTCATGGCGCCGCCCGTCGCTGTCGTGATCCGTGCCCCCCGTGCCAGAGGTGCGGAGCACGGGCCGTCGACCGCTCAACGGACCGCCCCCTTCCCGCGGTTCCCGCGCCCGCGGTTCCCGTGACGCGGCTCTCGTTCCCAGGGTTCGCGCGAACCGCGCGGGACCGGCCGGGAACCGGGCGGGACGGCGGGGGCCGACGGGCGCAGCGGTCCTGAGGGCACCGCCGCGCGCAGCGAGCGCAGGGCGAGCAGCATGACGCCGATGTCGTCCAGGTAGACGGGGTCGGGCAGCAGGTCGGTCGGCAGCACGAGATAGGCGACGGCGCCCCAGAACACCCAACGGGGCCCGGTCGGCAGTCCGGCCCGCCGCAGGTCGCGGCGGGTGCGTACGAGCCGGCGCAGGAGCACCAGCGCCACCGCGAGCACGGCGGCCGCCAGTACCGCCACGATGACGAGGACCAGGGTCCACGAGGTCGAGTCCATGCGTCCGTCCAGAGAGGTCGTCGGATGCCCTTCCTTCCCGTGTGCCCGCTCGTGCCCCGCCTATCGCCCCGGGCGGGGCCGTCCGGGTGAGCGCTCCCTCACTCCGGGGCGTCGCGGCGGCAGATGACGAAGTCGTCGAAGACGTGCCGACCGGGACGCGAGCCGACGGACTCGACGGCCCGGCGAACGTCGAGGAGCTGATCCGTGGTCATCTGGAGCGGCGGCTCGTCGGGCTGGTAGGTGGTGCGCACCGGGTAGTCCCGGCCCGGTTCCCGGGTCATCTCGATGTGGCAGCCGAGTACGTGCGTGACGGGGCGGCGCCCGCAGAAGTCGATCAGCCGGTCGACGGTACGGGTGAAGGCGGGCCAGTCCTCGACGTACAGGCGTCCCGGATAGACCGTGTCGCCGGTGAGCAGGATCCCGGTCCAGGGATCGAAGAACGTCACCGCGGCCTCGTGGTGCCCGGGCGTGGCCAGACATTCCAGCACCCGGCCGCCGAGGTCGATTCGGGCGACGGCGTCGGGATCGTCGTGGAACCCGAAGAAGTCCCAGGCGCTGTCGAGGGACGCGTCCACGACGTCGGTGCCGGGACGGCCGGTGAACTGGCCGTCCCCGGCGGTGTGGTCGCCGTGCGGATGGGTGTGCAGGACCAGCAGTCCGTAGTCGTCACGGGGGTGCCCGGCGAGCCAGGTCTCGATCACCTCGTCGACGACCCGGCGCAGCGGGAAGTGCTCGGCCGAGGCCGTGGCGCCCGTGTCGATCAGGACGGCCCGCACGGTCCCGAACAGCAGGAACATGAAGGGCGCTTCGTAGTCGATCGCCATGTTCTGGCGAAGGATCACCGTGTGCTCGTCGTAGGAATGGACCTGGATGTCGGGGTCCGTGTTGTGCTTGGCCGAGGGCGAGCCGTGGATCCACCGCACGTCGAACGGTACGGCCGCCGCGGAATCATCGCCTCCATGGGCGTCGTCGGTCTGCTGCCCGGCACTGTCCACGCTGTCTCCCTCGGACTCGGTCCTGCCGGGCCACGACAGGGCCCGGGACCTCAGTGTCGCGGGTGGGCGTGGTCGACGAGCGCCTGGGACACCGCGCGGATGCTCCGGGCGATGTGCTGGAGCTGCATCACCTCGGCGGCGTACATCTTGATGGAGTGCTCGATGACGCTCTCCTGCAGACCGAGGCCGGGCAGCTCGGAGCGGGCGGTCTGGAGCGCCGTACGGGCGACCCTTATCTCCTGCTGCACCTGGAGGTGCGCGTGGCGGGCGAGCAGGACGGGGTGCTTGTGCAGGACGGGGTAGCTCGCGTAGCGGCTCGGCACCAGCTCGCGCAGCCATTTCACCGCCGACCGCTCCCAGTCGAAGCTGCCCGGTGTCTTGACCTGGCACGGCCAGTCCGAGGTGATCGGTGAATACGTCAGGGCCATGTTCATCGCTTCCGAGGTACGTCGGCGGGGGACTCTGGGGGCGGCCCCGGCATAGGGGGACCGGGGCCGCCACCACGGGTCTCGCGCACGAGACCCGCTCGAACACCCGGGACCCGGTGCGGGTAGGAGCGGACGGCCCCCGGTGCTCATGGGTCGTGACCTGGAAGCCTCCGGGGCACGATCCGAAAGAAGTATTTATATATGCCGCCAGATACGCAAGGACATGAAAACATTCATGCGTGCTTTGTTGTGAATGATCCCGCGATGCGCTGGTCGCGGCGGGTGCGGGCGAGACGTTCGCGTGATACGGGCCCGGGCCGGGCGGCGGTGGTTCCTCCGCCGCCGGAGAGCCGGACCCGGGCCGGGGTCAGTCCCTCAGGAAGAACTGGTGCTGCTCGGCGACCTGCTCGTACTCCTCCAGGCGCGCCTGGGTGCGCTCCGGATCGGCGTCGGTCATGGCCTGGAGCAGCGCCGCCGACAGCACCACGGGCGCCGCGTAGGAGTCGAAGACGAGGCGGGAACCGGTACCGGTGGCGAAGGTGACGTCGGCCTCGTCGGCCAGCGGGCCCAGTCCGAGGTCCGTGACCAGGGCCACCTGGAGGCCCGCGCTGCGCGCCACCCGCATGGCCGTGAGCGTCTCGTGGGCGTGCCGGGGCATCCCGAACGCCAGGACCCAGGTGCCGCCGGCCTCCCGCGACTGGAGCAGCGCGTCGTAGGCGACCGAGCCGCCGCGCGTCACCACCCGCACGTCCGGGTGGATGCGGCGGGCGGCGTACGCGAAGTACTCGGCCAGCGAGCCGGAGATCCGCAGTCCGAGGACCGTCAGCGGCGTCGACTTCGACAGCGCCCGGCCGACGCGGATGATCTGGTCGGGGTCGGTGAAGTCCCGCCGCAGGTTCTCCAGGTTCTCGATCTCGGCGTCCACCGCGGCCTGGAGCTCGTTGCTCGTGACCTCGACCGGCGTCCCGGGGGCGCCGCTGCCCAGGGTGCTGAGCGCGATGGCCTGCAGGCTCTCGCGCAGGGCGGGATAACCGCTGAAGCCCACGGCCGCCGCGAAACGGGTCACGGAGGGCTGGCTCACCCCCACCCGCTCGGCGAGGTCGGTGATCGACAGGAAAGCGGCTTCGGTGATGTGCTCGATCAGGTACTGGGCGATGCGCCGCTGGCCGGGGGAGAGCCGGGGGCCGTCGAACAGCTCCCTGAGCTGGGACGGGGGCGCGACATCGGCCTCGGGTGCCGTCTTTCCCGAGGTGATCGCGGATGCCTGTGCGCGTGCCTGCTGCGGCGATGGCACCGATGCGCCTCCTTCACGTCCCACGAGAACTCAACATAGCTCACCGACCTTTGTGACCTGGGCCGGTACGGACGCAAGCAATGCGTGCGTTCCTCGTTTGACGTGTGATCGCGGGGTACCCGCACACCCGGTACGGCCTGCGCCGTCACGACGCGCTCGTCCGCGGGCGCGCGTGCCCGTCCCGCCGACGCGAGGGAGAGGGTTTTCATGAGTGTGCAACAACTGCCCGCCTCAACGGTTCACGTGATGCTCGGGGACTGTTCCGCGGCCGACGCCACCAGTGTGCTCGCCGTCCTGTGCGGCCGCTTCGCCGCGGACCGGGAGGGGGCGGACGAACCCCACGAGTCCGGCGGCGGCAGACCGACGGTGTGGACCGTGCTGTTCGACACCGCCGGTGAGCCCAGCCACGACGCCGGGCCTGTCGGGGAACTTTCGGGGCAGCCGGTCGTGGAGGCGCAGGGCGGTCCCCGGGCGACACAGCGTCTGCGGGAAGTCCTCGACGCCGCCTTCACCGTGCACGAACTGGGCACGGAGGCCGGTGACCAGGAGGTTCAGATGAGGCTGCGATTGGAATCGGGTACGGCGGACGAGACGCGGTCCCCGTGAACGCCGGGACGGTGGCCCGCGACGGGGAGATCGGGGCCCGCCGCGCGGCGACGGGCTCCGCGCGGGAGGGTGCCGCCCGCGCGGGGCTGGTCGCCCGGGGCGTGATCTACGTCCTGGTCGGTCTGCTGGCCCTGCGCATCGCCTTCGGCGACAGCGGCGGACGGCAGGCGGACCGGAGCGGTGCCCTGCAGGAGATCGCCACGAAGCCGTTCGGCGCGGCCCTGCTGTGGGCTCTCGGCGCCGGGCTCGTGGGCATGGCGCTGTGGCGGCTGTCCGAGGCGGTGTTCGGCGCCGCCGGAGAGGGCGGCGGCGAGGCGGGCAAGCGCCTGATGTCCGCCGGGCGGTGCGTGTTCTACGGGTTCGTCGCGTACTCCGTGCTGGCCTTCGCGGCCGGCGCGCGCGGCAGCGGTTCGGGCGACCGGCAGTCCCGGGACGTCACGGCGAAGACGCTGGGAGTCCCCGGCGGCCAGTGGATCGTCGGCGCCGCCGGGGTGGCGCTGGGCGTCGCGGGCGTCTGGATCGCCGTACGGGCCGTGATGCGCAAATACCACAAGCACCTCAAGCTCGGTGAGATGTCGCGGCGGGTCCGCGGGGCGGTCGACACGGCGGGCGTGGGCGGCGGGGTGGCGCGGGGCGCGGTGTTCGCGGCGGCGGGGGCGTTCGCGGTCCGGGCCGCCGTGGAGTACCGGCCCGAACAGGCCAAGGGGGTGGACGGCACGCTGCGGTCCTTCGCGGCCGCGCCGACGGGCCCCTGGCTGCTGGCCTGCGTCGCCGCCGGTCTCGTCCTGTTCGGGGTCTTCTCGTTCGCGATGGCACGCTGGCGGAGGGTGTGAGGCACCGGCGCCGGAGTCCTCCCGTTATCTCCTGGACCGGCCGGCCCGTCCGAGGTGTGGGCTTCCTTACAAGGGGATGACATGATCGCGAACCACCCCCGCCACACCCGTAACTCAGGGCACTCTGGTTCCGGGTCGGTGACTCCTGTCCTGGAGAGACACGGAAACGCGCCGGCCACCGCGCCGACCGGCACCGCCGGATCGTGTCCTGCGGCAAGGGAAGCGGCTGCCGCGGAACAGCGCCCCGGAGCACCTCCGGGGCGCCGTGCGTGCCCTGCCGCGCCCCGGCCCTGCCGCGCCCCGGCCCGGGCGGGCCGGTTCCCGGCGGGCCGGATCCGGGCGGGCCGGATCCAGGGCGGTGCGGGCGAGGGCCACGAGAGCCAGGGCCTGACCGGAACCCCGCCGCGCCCCGTGCCACACCAACGGGCCAGTGCGGATTGCGGTCCGTCCTCCGGCTGGATCTCATGGTTCCCATGCAGCGACAAGTCTCCGACCCGGACGACCTCGTTCCGCCGATGGAACGCTCGCACTGGGTGGCCTTCGCCGGAATCCTGCTGATGGTCAGCGCTCTGTTCAACCTCCTCACGGGCTTCGTGGCGATCTTCAACCACGGCTACTACTCGAAGGTGTACTCCGGGGGCAACCGATTGCTGATCCTCAACTACACGGCCTGGGGGTGGATCTTCGTCGTCGTCGGCATCGTCATGGCGCTGCTGAGTCTCGGTGTCCTCGTGGGCTCCAGGGGGGCGCGGCTGGGAGGTGTCTGCCTGGCCGTGTTCAGCCTGATCGCACAGATGATCTTCCTGCCGGTCTACCCGTTCTGGTCGCTGTTCACGATGCTCGTGTCCCTGTTGGTCGTCTACGGCCTGCTGGCCGAGCCGAAGCACGTGCACGGAATGAGGGTGTAGGCGGACGCCGCCCGTGTTCGGCCCGGCCGGTCCAGTGCCCCGTCCGGCGTGGTGGCGGCCATGATCGGCGACAGATGGGTGAACGCCTGGGGGAAGTTGCCCAGTTGCTCGCCACTGGGTCCCACCTCCTCGGCGAAGAGGCCGACGTGGTTCGCGTACGTGTGCATCTTCTCGAACGTGCAGCGCGCCTCGGCCGGTCTGGCGGAGACCGGCGTCCGGCCCATCGCGTCGAGAGCCGACAGCCAGGTCGGGTCCTTCGCGCCCAGGAAGCCGACCCGGGGGAGAGCAGGAGCGAGGCGTCCAGGACGTCGCCCCCGTAGCACTGGACGTACGCCTTCTCCTTCTCGCTCCAGCCGCCCGGGGGCAGGTGATTCCGGTCCGTACTGCTGCGCAGTACCACCGCGGGTTCCTGTTTCACGGGCCTCCGCCGACCGGTGGGGGTCGGTCTCACGTGGCCTCCGCGGGCCTGACGTTCCGCCCGTCCGGCGGTAGGCCGGACGACTCCGTCATCCGGCAGGGCGATCCCGGCCGTGTCCGGGCGTTCCGTCAGCCGTTCGCGCAGCCAGTGGGCGAACGCCGTCGCCTCCTCGGCGAACCCGAGGTCGAGCAGGGCGCGCGGCGACAGGGCCCCGTCCCTGACCCAGGTGCAGCGGTGGTCCCAGGTGCGTTCGCCGCCGATCCGCTCCGGCAGCCCCATGGTGGCGCCCGCGGCCGGATTGCCGAACGCCGGGCGGCCGGAGTTACTGGAGGGGTCCGTTCCACGCCGACGAGGCGCGCGCCGGTGTCCCGGGAGGTATCCGCATGGACCTGCTCCACGTGCGCATGGTGAGTCCCGCCGGGCTGACCGACGCCGTGGTATCCCGGCTCGCGGCCGACCCGTCCGTCGTGAACCTCGTGGTGCAGCCGGGCGCGGCCCGCAGCCCGGAGGGCGACGCCCTGTCCTGCGACGTGCTGACCGGCGGGGCCAACGAGGTGCTGCGGGGGCTGCGGGAACTGCACCTCGACGAGGTGGGCTCCATCGTCGTGGAACCCGTCGACATGGCGATCACCGGGCATCTCGTGCACGAGGACGCCGAGCGGCCCGGTCTGCTGTCCCGTGCGCCGGTCTGGGAGGAGGTGGAGGCCCGCATCCGCGCGCAGGGCACGTACGCTCCGAGCTTCTACCTCTACCTGGTGGTCGCCGCCCTCATCGGCGCGGTCGGCATCGTCGTCAACTCGCAGATCCTCATCGTCGCGGCGATGGTCGTCGGGCCCGAGTACGGCGCCATCGTCAGCGTCGCGCTGGGCATCGAACGGCACTCGCGGCGGCGTGTCCGCGAGGGGCTCACCGCCCTGGGCGCCGGGTTCGCGCTGGCCATCGTCGTCACGTTCCTGTTCGGCCTGCTGATCCGCGGCTTCGGCCTGCAGTCCAGGGCGTTCGAGCTGGGCATCCGCCCCGTCTCGCACCTGATCTCCACGCCCGACTTCTTCTCGGTGGCGGTCGCCACGATGGCCGGGATCGTGGGCGTCGTCTCCTTGTCCGAGGCCAGGACGAGCGCCCTGCTGGGCGTCTTCATCTCCGTCACCACGATCCCCGCCGCAGCCGCCCTCAGTGTCTCCGCCGCCTTCGAGAGCTGGGCCGAGGCACGCGGAGCGATCATCCAACTCCTCATCAACGTAGCCGTGTTGATCGTGGTGGGCGCGCTCACGCTGCGGGGGCAACGCGCCGTCTGGCGCATGGTGGGCAGGCGCGAGGCGCGCCCCGCCGACGGATGACGGCCGCCCGGTGTGCGAGGACGCGCGGAGCGGAGACGTCCGCTCCGGTGGGGGAGGTGACAGACTGGCGTCATGGACGAGCGCGCATTCGACAGGTCCGGCCAGCATGCTTCCGTCATCGGCCTGGGCACCTGGCAACTGGGGGCCGACTGGGGCGAGGTGAACGAGAAGGACGCCATGGCCGTGCTGGAGACGGCGGCGGAGACGGGAGTGACCTTCTTCGACACCGCCGACGTGTACGGCGACGGGCGGAGCGAGGAGGCCATCGCCGGATTCCTGCGCGGCAGGCCGGACCTGCACGTCATGGTCGCCACCAAGATGGGCCGCCGCGTCGACCAGATCCCGGAGAACTACGTCCTCGACAACTTCCGTGCCTGGAACGACCGTTCGCGCCGCAACCTCGGCGTCGACCGCCTCGACCTGGTGCAGCTCCACTGCCCGCCCACCCCCGTCTACTCCTCGGACGCGGTGTACGACGCGCTCGACACGCTGGTCGAGGAGGAGCGGATCGCCGCGTACGGCGTGAGCGTCGAGACGTGCGACGAGGCGCTGACCGCCATCGCCCGCCCGAACGTGGCGAGCGTGCAGATCATCCTCAACCCGTTCCGCACGAAGCCCCTGCGCCAGGTCCTGCCGGCGGCCCGGGAGGCGGGCGTCGGCATCATCGCAAGGGTCCCGCTGGCCTCCGGGCTGCTCTCGGGCAAGTACACGAAGGACACCGTCTTCGCCGCCGACGACCACCGGACGTACAACCGTCACGGCGAGGCCTTCGACCAGGGCGAGACCTTCTCCGGAGTCGACTTCGCGACGGGCGTGGAGGCGGCGGCCGAGTTCTCCGCCCTCGCCCCCGAGGGGTACACGCCGGCCCAGCTCGCCCTGCGGTGGATCGTCGCCCAGCCCGGCGTGACCACGGTCATCCCGGGAGCCCGTTCACCCGAACAGGCCCGGGCCAACGCGGAGGCCGCGAAGCTGCCGGAGCCGTCCCGGGCGACCCTGGACGCCGTCGACGAGCTCTACGAGCGGCGGATCAAGGAGCAGGTGGAGAGCCGCTGGTGACGGCACGGGGAACCCGGCGCCGCGAGCCCTCCACCGCGGAGGGCCGCGCCGTCGGCGGTCTCAGTCCCCGGAGGGCCGTGCCGCGAGCGCGTCGAGCTGCCGGTCGTGCGCGCGGCTGAGCAGCAGCACCGAGACGGTCGCGCCGACGAGGGCGCAGAACATGTCCCACTGGGTGTCCCACACGTCGCCCTGGGTGGCCAGGAAGGCGTCCGCGCCGTGCCCGCCGATCACCGCGGCCGCCCACTCGAACATCTCGAAGAGGGCGCTGAAGGCGAGGCACGCGCACACCGTCAGGGGCGCCAGCCACCTGCTGCCGCGCAGCGGTGACGTCCTGCTGAGCAGTTCCCGCACCAGGACGGCCGGTACGAAGCCCTGCACGAGATGTCCGAACCGGTCGTACGGATTGCGGTCGAGCCCGAACGTGTCGCGCGCCCAGTCGCCGAGGGGCACCTGTGCGTAGGTGTAGTGGCCGCCCACCGCGAGCACCAGCGCATGGGCCGCGAGGAGGCAGTACAGCAGGCTCGTCAGCGGGAACCGCCGCCGGCCCAGCACCACCAGCGGCAGCCCCACGAGCACCCACACGGTCTCCAGCAGCCAGGTCATCTGGTCATGGGCATGCCATGCAGAGAGCGCCATGCCCGCGACGACCACCCCCAGGAGCGCGGCCGGGAGGGCGTTGCGCGGGGCGCGCCCGGCGGCGGGGTGCGGGCCGGGTCGCGCGAGGGCTGGTCCATGCATGACGGGCTCCTTCGTCCAGGTGGCCCCATCGTGGCGGAGGGCCGGGGAGGCCGGCATGAGTACGGGTACTCACCCGGCCTCCCGCGTCCCCGCGACGGCCGGGTCCGTGACGTGGGCACGGGCTCCCGGCGGACGGCGTGCGCGGGCGTTCGTCAGGAGGCGGGACGGCCCTCCCGGCCGGCCGCCCCGCGCAGCGCCTCGATGGCGGTACCGATCGCCTGCCGGAGCTCCTCCAGGCGCTGGACCATGTCGTCCTCGTAGATGTCGTCGGCGTCGTCGAAGGTCAGCTCCTCGAACACCTTCGTGGCCCGCTGCAGACCGCTGTAGACCTTCGTCCGGCGTTCCTGGAGGCGCAGTTCGGGGTCGGCCTCCACCGTCTCGACGACGAGGTTCCTCATCGTGTCGTACGCCTCCGTGACCCACTCGCCCGCGTCCTCGCCCTCGTCGAGCTCGTCGAGGAGGGACAGACGGCGCTCGGCCTCGGAGCGCAGCTCGGCCGGCGCGTCCAGCGTCTGTCCGGCAGGCGTCCTGATCTGGCCCTTCTCCGCGATCTGGCGCACGTAGCCGATGCGGTCGGCCGCCCTGTTCTCGGTGGCGACCGCCTTCTTCAGCTCGTCCGTGCGGGCGATGTCGCGGGCCAGCTCGGTCTGGAGGGACGGGTCCTCCTTCACGCGGTCCAGCAGCGCGGCCCGGGCCGCCTTCGCCGTGGAGGGGTCGGCGAGGATCGCGGCCCGCAGCGCGGTCGGGTTCTCGGCCACCTCCAGGGCCTTGGTGGGCCGGATCCCCTCGGCCTCGGCCGCCTCGGTGATGGCTGCGCCGCGCTCGGAGGCGGCGCTGGAGCGGGAGGCGTAGTACGCCGACCAGGTTTCCCCGTCCGGGAGTTCGACGTCCGCGCCGGGCATCAGGGTCTCGAAGTGGGGAACCAGACCGTCGTCGGCGGCCCTGTCCCAGGCCTTGTAGTAGCGCATGACCCGGTCGGGCGAGCATCCGGCCAGTCCGGCGAACTCCTTCGCGGACACCTTCCGCGTGTCCTCGGCGGACTGTCCGCCGGGACGGACGCTGCGCGCCACCTTGAGCGCGAAGGCCCAGCCGCCGTTGCGGGCGTAGGCGCCGAAGTCGCGCGCGTCGCGCTCGACGGGGTCCGGAACGCCGGCCCGCGTGGCGGCGTCTTCGGAGGAGGTGATGGCTGCGGTCACCGGGAACTCTCCTGGGGTGGTGGGGCGTTGATGTCACGGAGGATGAAGCTATGGCCTAAGGTCTGCCTGGAATCAAGGTGACACTAGGCGACCGCGATCAAGCGGACACCCCAGTAAATCCGAAATGTGCAAGCCCAGAAACGACGCGATGTGATGGCCTTCACCCCGATGTGGCGGAAAGTGATGAATTCCTTACGGTCATGCCACGTACGGGTGTGTATTGGCCATCACGCGACCGCGGGAGGATCTTTCGTGCGACCGTTCACTCTCAACTACGCCCGGCCCTCAGGGCAGTCGGCCGCAATACCCCCGTACCACTTCGACGTGTCCCTGCAGCTGAACGTGCTGCCCGACGGCCGTCCCGCCGTCAGCGACCGCGCGTTGCTGATGGCGACCGGTACGACCACATCGACGGCCGGTTCTCAGACGCACTTCGACGACTGACGGATGCCGCGCGCATGACGGTTCTCATACTCACGGCCGAACAGGACGTCACCGCCGACATGGTGGTGGCGAGACTGCACGAGCGGGGCGTGCCCATGGTGCGCCTCGATCCGGCCGACCTGCCCGGCAAGGCGGTGCTGTCCGCCGACT
Source organism: Streptomyces sp. NPDC058751 (assembly GCF_042746485.1). Lineage (NCBI taxonomy): Bacteria > Bacillati > Actinomycetota > Actinomycetes > Kitasatosporales > Streptomycetaceae > Streptomyces > Streptomyces sp. NPDC058751. The sequence continues at coordinate 92,509 of NZ_JBHYPZ010000028.1, forward strand.
ACGCCCACGGTGACTTCGACGGCTATCTGTCGGTCAACGGCCATGTGCTCAGCATGGGAGGCCTGCGCTCCGTGTGGGTGCGCAGACCGGGCGAGCCGGCGGCGCACGCCGCCGAACCCTCCGCATGGCTCACCGCCGAGACCAGGCAGGCCCTGTTCGGCATGCTCTACTCCGCCTCGACCCGCTGGATGAACCACCCGCGCCGCGCCGAGCAGGCCCGGCACAAGCCCTGGCAGCTGAGGGTGGCGCACACCAGCGGGTTCGCCGTGCCGCCCACCGTCATCACGACCGCTCCCCGGGTGGCCCAGCAGTTCGTCCAGGAGCACGGCGACGTGGTCGTGAAATCGGCCTCGGGGCCACCGCCGGGTCAGCCTCCGGCGGCCCTGCCCACCACCCTGGTCGGTCCGGGCACGGACTTCTCCGGCGTGGCGGCCGGCCCCGCCTTGCTCCAGCGCTACATCCCCAAACGTGCCGACATCCGGCTCACCGGCATCGGCACCCGGCTGTTCGCCGCCCGGAAAGCCGCCGAACCGGGCCAGGTCGACGGCCGGTTCGGCGAGACGGAGAACGGCTGGGAACCCACACCGGTGCCCCATCGCATCGCCCGTTCGGTCCACGACTACCTCGCCTTCACCGGACTCGCCTACGCGGCCTTCGACTTCGCCGAGGACGCGGACGGCATCTGGTGGTTCCTGGAGTGCAACCAGGGAGGCCAGTTCGGCTTCATCGAGCTGGAGACCGGACAGCCCATCGCCGACGAGGTGGCCGTGTGGCTGGCGCAGCGCAGGGCCGGTCTGCGCATCCCGGAAGGACACTGACATGAGCACTCGGTGACGGAGGGTCAGTTCACGCCCGTCCGGAAGGAGTCGAGGAAGGTCTTCAGCGCCTGCCGGTTGGCGGCGGTGTCCCATTCGTCGGCCGGGGTCGTCCAGCGCAGCGAGAAGCCCCGGTTGCCCCCGATGAGGAATCCGCGGCCGAGGGTGCGCACCCGCACGCCCTGGACCACGGAGTACCACTCCATGTCGGCACCCTTCATGCCGCGATAGGTCACCGGCCGGATGGCGCCCACGCGTTCGTAGCCGGTGAGCACGGCACGCAGGTTCGGCTCCTTGGCGCTCCAGACGGCGACCGGGTCCGGCCCCAGCCGGGTGCTGTAGGTGACGGCCAGGTTGCGCGGATCGCCGCTCGCCCCGAGCGTCACCCGGTAGGCGAGGTCGTCGGAGGACTGCGTGTCCACGGGGCTCCAGCCCTTCGGCAGGGCGACGGCGAAGCCCTGGGGCGCCCGGTAGAGGGAGAAGCCGGCCGGCAGCGCCGCGCCGGCGGTGGCCGAGGGGGAGGGGGACGGTTTCGCGGACGCCGTGGGCTTTCGGCCGACGGGCGCGCCGGCGGTGGGGTCGACGGACGGCGTGCCGGTGGGGGCCCGTGACGGGGCCGGGCCGGAGGCGGCGGTCTCGTCCCCGCCCGGCAGCGCGCCCATCGAGGCGAACACCAGGGCACCGGCGACCACGACGGCGAGGGCCGCGCCCAGCAGAACGGGCCGGCCGGCCGGAAGGCCTCCCCGGGCGCGCCCGGGCTTCCCGGTGTCCCCGTCGCCCTCGGTGTCCCCGTCGCCGGGCTCCCCGGCGGGGGCCAGCAGATCGGGCAGCGGCTCCGGCGGCGTGACCTCCTCGAGGTTCTGTCTGAGGAAGCGCGTCAGCGACTCCCGTACGACGGCCTCGGGCACCCGCTCCACGGGGTCCTGGCGCAGCAGGCCCAGGATGGCGGGCGAGAGCGGGCCCGCGTTGCGCGGGGCCCTGACCGGCACCCGGTCCACCGCCCGGAGCGTGGCCTCCATCCCGTCCCGGTCCCGTACGGCGGGCCGTCCCTCGACGAGCGCGTACATCAGGGCGCCCAGCGCCCAGAGATCGGCCGCGGGCGTGCGGCCTTCGCCGCGGGCCTGCTCGGGGGAGGCGTACGAGGGGGAGGTGAGGCGGGGAGTGCCGGCGGACGCCGCCAGCCCGAAGCCGGTCACGGTGACCGTGCCGTCCTCGTCGGACCACACCTGGCTCGGGCCGAGTTCGCCGTGGACGATTCCCTCGTGGTGCGCGGCGGTCAGGACGTCGAGGACGCCGAGCCCGACACCGGCCGCCCGTACGTGGTCGAGGGGTCCGTTCAGGAGGAGTTCGGACAGCGGGACGCCCGGGGGCCGTTCCGTGACGGTCCACAGGAAGCCGGGTTCCTCGACCACGCCGAGGACGGCGGCCACTCCGCCGCGGCAGGCCGGACCGAGGACCTCGGCCGTGCGCAGGATCCGGTCGGCGGCCGGCTCCGCCGGCTCCTCGCCGGGGTGTCCGGCTGTGCGCGACCGGGTCAGGACGACGGGCCGTCCGAAGGCGGTGTCCTCGCCGTGCCACAGGGCCCGGCCCTCCTCGCGCAGGAAGACGTCGAGAAGCCGGTATCTCCCGGCGATCAGCTCGCCCGTGGAGTCTTGCGCCTTGGCCATCGTCATCCCTCGTCGTGTACCGGACATCCGCCTCTCCCAGAAGTACGCGGGACGTGACGAAGAGTGTTCAACGGGAGACGGCTGGAGATGAGTGTTTTTACCCGGCCACACGGACGTCGCGCGCCCGTGCGAACGGTTCGGGCCGCCGTTTCCCGCGGGTTCACCGTCCGGCCTTCTCGTCGCGGTGCCGGTCCGGAGCCCACCGGGGACGGCAACTCCCCTTGCGGAAAGGTGAGTTGCCGAGGTGTCCGGAACAGGAGGGTGCCGGGGCCGCCGGGACGTGGACACCGGCGGGCCGTCCGGGAAGGATGCAGGATGCACCTGATGTTCTCCGCCCGCCGTGCCCAGTCGTCGCCCGCCGCCCGAACCGTCCGGAGGCCGTCTGTATGACGCGCGTTGACATGCTCTTCCTGGAGACCGTTCCTAGGGACTGAGCGGAAGTGGGTCCTGTCGCCAGGACCCGTGCTCAGCCGAACACCCCGGACGGTGTTGGGTGTTCTGGTCGCCCGCGTTCGCTCCGCGTCCGGGCGGCACGGATCGTGTCCGTGGTCCGGGAACGCGGGGGCGGGGTCCCTCACGCCCCGGGGAGCCTGGTCGGGCCTGGACGGTCCGATGCCCGTACCCATCGCTCTGGTGTGCACGGGGCGGTGCCGTCCGTCGCCGGACCGGGTGTCCCAGGGCGCGTCGTCCGATGGCCACGGCGGCAGCGTCGTGGCGGGTGGTCTTCCTGGTGGTGCTGGTGAGGGGTTTCTGCCAGTGCTGGGCGCCCCACCTGCTGGTGTAGGCGGGGTCGACCGCGACCAGCGGGATCCCGAGGTCGGCGGCCATGGATACCAGGCGGGCGCGCAGCCGGGCGATGGGCATGCCGGAGATCAGCTTGCGGAAGTGTTTGCGGCGGCCGTGTTTCTCCCGGCTGGTCTCGGTAGCGAAGTCCAGGTCCTCGACCGCGATCGCCAACCGGTGGCGAACGGCCCAGTGCAGCAGGCGGGTCAGCGCATGGCGCACCTGGGCATCACGGTGGTCGGCGGTGCCGGACAGGGTGTAGTCGAAGCGGCGCGGGGATCCGACCGGGTTGCCGTGTGCGTCAAGCCGCCAGGCGGCCGTGGGGGTCCCCCCGCGCGAGCGAAGCCGAGCGTGGGGGAGATCGGCGTTGGTGTCCACACCGATCAACCCACCGGCCTGCACGGCCGCCAGGGACACGGCCTGGACGGGTGGGAGGGTCCAGGACGCGGTCAGGTACCAGCGCTGACGCTGGACGTCTTCGTGGATGCGGTATGCAACGGCCCGGTTCACCTCGACGCGGTCGCGCCAGGTCTCGCCCCGGTGCGTGAACGACACCCGCGCCGCCAGGACGTAACGGCTGTGCGGAGCATTGGCCAGGTGAGCGAGTGGGGCCGGGAGCTTGATACTGACCTGCCCGTCGGGGCTGATCCGGATGGTCTCGTTGCCGTACCGCTTCCCGGACTCACCGTCCGCCTGCAAAAACCGGCGCGATGCCTCCCACCGGGATCGCCACTGCTCCCCGGTGAGCTGGGCCTCCTGCAGGTGGTGACGGGTGGTGAGCAGGCGTTTCCCGCCTCGCACCACCCGCACCCGCCCCGCCGCCCAGTCCGCCCGCGCCCGCTTCAGCCGGTCCTCCAGCACCCGCAGCCGACGCGCCTTGGCGTGCCACTCCTGCCTGCTGCGGTAACCACCTGGAGCCCGTTTCGAACCCTTCTCCCCCAGGGGGAGGGAGAGCCGGTGCCGGATCGTGTTCACTCCGGCTTCGAGCTGCCGGATGTGTGAGTGCTGGCCGCGCCGGGCCAAAGCCCACACATCATGCGTGGCCTTGGTCAACGACCCCGCCCACCGCGACGACGACAGCCCCGTCAGCTCCCGCTTCCGCGCCGCCCACGATTTGTTGTCGTGTTCCAGGCCGACCGCACACCGTGTCTTCAGATCCCGGGAAGCCAGCGAACCGAGATGGCCGCCGACCAGCCGCAACACCCTCTCGTCCTGGGGGGTGAGGCCCTTGAGCCGGTCCCGGACCGTCACCCCCGACGGACCGGGCATCACGAACGACGCCTTCACCGACCGCAACCCGCCCAACCTGCTCACCCCCAGACAACCCGGCCCCGAAACAGCCCGTCGCCCACCCAACGACCACTCTCCGTAAAGGTCACTCATTCGAGATGGGAACTCACGTTCCTTCCCATGCCATGCACGAGAGGAGACCGCTGGCACACGACCCCGCTTCACGCCCGCTCCCTGGAGTCCCTTCGGGCGCCGTCGTCACCGTCGTCGACCGGGCCCCGGAAAACGCCACGCCTCGCCACCCCTTCCGCCACGTAGGGATATCCACCACCATGCATATGCCGAGGTCCTGACGGGCGGACGCGGGGCTTGCGACCCGTGCCTCCCGCGTGCCTGCCGAGCGGAGAGAACCGACTCCGGGGTGATGCATGACGAACCTGACGTGGACGCGGAGCGTGGAGTGGCTCGCGGCGGCCGCCGTGAACCCGAGGACCTGCAAACGCCAGTGGGACCAGGGCAGCGGTGGTGTGCTCCTGGAGGCCGGGCGCTACTGGGACGTGCTGAGCGTGCCCGAGCAGCTCGGTCTGCTCGCCCTCGACATCCTGTGGTCCGACCTGATCCAGGTGCCGGGGCCCACACTGGTCGACCGCGCTGCTCAGCGCGTGGGCTTCTTCCTGCCGCCCGACCCCGCGAGCCGGTGGGAGGGTTCGGGGCTCCGCCACCTCGGCAGGGGCTCCTGGATCGCCGTACCGCCGCCGTACCGTTCGGCGGGAGCGCTGGAGTGGATCGTGCCGCCGGACGGGACGGGCGCGCTGCACCCCGTGCTGCCCCTGGAACTGGCGTTGCGCCAGGCCAACGGAACACTCGTCGTGCTGGCGCCGCCGTGACCGGCCGGGTGTGCCCCGATCGTCCCGTGGAACCGTGCGGGTCCTCAACCGGTCCCGTAGAAGTGCGCCTGGCCTCCGCGCCACTTCACCCACGCCGGATCGTCCAGCAGATCCTCCGCGTCAGGCAGTCCCGCCCGGCCGAGGAACTCCAGCAGATCCTCGTCCGAGAACGCCACGCCGAGGTTCTCACCCCGCGCGGTCACCTCACGGCCACTGGTGTCCAGGGCCGGATGCACAACCAGAGGAGCCCGTCCGGACATGTATCCAGCATCGCCCTTCGCGCCGGGTCGCGCATCCCGGCGGGCGGACGCCGGTCGCCCCGCGGCGGGAAAGTGGTGGTATCCAGTACGAGTGCGGTACCGGTTCTCTGCGTGAGGAGACGTCGATGGGCGCCATGGACCTGCCAGCGATCGAAGCGGAGCGTCAGCGGATCAGGGACGCCCACCTGATGCCGGAGAGGCCGCGGAGCACCGCCCGCGGCGTGCACCACGTGGCGCTGCTCTCCGCGGACGTGGAGCGGACCGTACGGTTCTACCAGGGCGTCCTGGGCTTCCCCCTCACCGAGATGATCGAGAACCGGGACTACAAGGGCTCGACCCACTTCTTCTTCGACCTCGGCAACGGCAACCTGCTCGCCTTCTTCGACTTCCCCGGTCTCGACCTCGGCCCCTACGCGGAGGTCCTGGGCGGACTGCACCACCTCGCCATCTCGGTCGACCCCGCCACCTGGCACGAGCTGCGCGGCCGGCTCGACGCCGCCGGGGTCGAGTACGCGGAGGAGAGCGGTGCCTCGATCTACTTCCGCGACCCCGACGGCGCCCGGATCGAACTGCTCGCCGATCCGCTCGGCGAGATGTACGGCAACAAGGTCCTCTGAGGCCGCGGCCGGAACCCTCCGGGGTTCCGGCCGCCCGGCTTCAGCGCAGCAGCTGGGCCCAGTTGGCCGGAACACGTCCGGCGGGGCCGGGCGCGGGCTGGTCGAGCGGGTGGCTCACCGGGGGAGCCAGCTCGGGACCCGCCTCGTAGAGCTCCGAGGTGTCGTAGTCCCAGAACCAGTCCTCGCCCGGTTCGAAGCTCTGGATGACCGGATGCCCGGTGCCGCGCGCGTGCGCGGTGGCGTGCTTGGCCGGGGAGTCGTCGCAGCAGCCGACGTGCCCGCACCGGGCGCAGCGCCGCAGGTGGACCCACCATCCGCCGGCGGCGTCGCACTCGGCGCAGCCCGTGCCGCTCGGCGGTACGGACGGGTCGATTCCGTTCGGTGTGGTCATGACGGCTCCTCCGAGGATTTCACGGCGGCTTCCGCGGCGGTTTCCGAGACGGTCAGGGGCAGGCGCACCTGGAAGCGGGTGTCGCCGGGCACGGACTGCACCATCAGACTGCCGTGGTGCTTGTTGACGACGATCCGCCAGGAGATGTCCAGGCCCAGACCGGTGCCCTCGCCCACCGGCTTGGTGGTGAAGAACGGGTCGAAGATCCGGTCGCGGATCTCCGGGGGCACCCCGGGACCCGAGTCGCGGAACTCGACGAGCAGATGGTCGCCGTCGGGCGCCGTGCGGACCGTCAGCGTCCCCTCGCCGCCCATCGCCGAGACGGCGTTGTCGATGAGGTTCGTCCACACCTGGTTCAGCTCGCCCGGGTAGGCGGGGATCCGGGGCAGCGCCCGGTCGTACTCCTTGACGACCTCGATGCCCGAGCCCATCTTGCCGGCCAGCATCATCAGGGTGCTGTCGAGCAGTTCGTGCACGTCGGAGACCTGGTAGGGCGCGCGGTCCATCTGCGAGTACTGCTTGGCCGCGTCCACGAGGTGCGAGATGCGGGTGGTGGAGTCCTCGATCTCGTTCATCAGCAGCTCGGTCTCGACCGTGTAGTTCAGCCACCGGACCGCGCCTTCGAGCGTCGGTCCGTCCACGGCCGCCGCGACCTGGTCCAGCCAGTCCGTGTCGAGCCCGGCCTGCACGAACGTCGGGGCCAGCTGCCAGCCGCCCGCGATGTCGTGGTCGTCGAGCCAGTCGGCGAGCGCGTCCTCCCGGTCGGAGGCCTCCAGCGGGCTCAGCGGGGTGGCCTTGGCGACCTGTTCGGCGGTCCGCTCCTGGATCTCGACCAGCGTCTCCAGGGCGTCGCGCGCGTACGGTCCCGCGGCGATCATCCCCAGTTTCTGCCTCATGTGGGCCACCCGGTCGCGCAGCGCGGAGGTGGCCCGCACCGCCGCCGCGGCCGGGTTGTTGAGCTCGTGCGTGAGCCCGGCCGACAGCGAGCCGAGCGCCAGCAGCCTCTCGCGCTGCCCGATGGTGCGCTGGGCGTTCTGGCTGCCGAAGAACATGCCCTCCAGCAGGTGGACGGCCATCGGGAACCAGTCCCGCAGGATGGCGGCGAAGCCGGCCGCGGGCAGCACGAAGAACCGCGACGGCTCGGTGACCCGCATGGAACCCTTGTACTGCGCGTCGCCCGGGCTGCTGAGATATGCCTGCATCGCGCCCGCGTACACCCCGCGCTGGGAGGTGCGGCTGATCTCCACGTCGTCCCCGCCGACCCGGCGCGACATCACGACCGTGCCCTCCAGGAGCACGTAGAAGCAGGTGGCCGGATCGCCCTCGGTGTACACCGGCCCGGGGTCGAACCGCTCCGTCCGGCCCTCCCGGCACAACCGCTCCAGCTGGTCGCCGTCGAGCTTCTCGAACAGGAACAGCGTGCTCAGCTCCGCCGCGTCGCACGGCACCGGCCGCCCGCTCACGACTGCTCCAGGTAACGGTGGACGAGCATGACGGCCATGGCTCCCTCTCCGACCGCGGACGCGACCCGCTTCGCCGATTCCGCGCGGGCGTCCCCGGCCACGAACACGCCGGGCACGTTGGTCTCCAGGTGGTACGGAGGCCGGTCCAGCTCCCAGCCGCGGGGAGGCTGCCCATCGGGTGTCATGTCCGGGCCCGCCAGGATGAACCCACGGCCGTCCCGCAGGACCGTCCCGTCCAGCCAGTCGGTGAGCGGGGCCGCGCCGATGAACACGAACATCCACTGCGCGTCGACGAGTTCGGTGTGGCCGCTCTCCACGTCGCGCAGCGTGAGCTGCTCCAGATGGCCGTCGCCGTGCGCGGACTCCACGACCGTGCCGGTGCGCACGGAGATGTTCGGCGCCTCGGCGATCTGCTCGATCAGATAGTGCGACATCGAGGCGGACAGCGAGGAGCCGCGCACCAGGATCGTGACGGACTTGGCGCCCCTGGCCAGGTACATCGCCGCCTGGCCGGCCGAGTTCGCGCCGCCCACGATGTACACGTCGTGGCCCTGACAGGCGGCCGCCTCGGTCAGCGCCGAGCCGTAGAAGACGCCGCAGCCCGTCAGTTCGGCCAGGCCCGGCGCCCGGAGCTGGCGGTACGACACCCCGGTCGCGAGGATCACCGCGTGCGCGGAGACCGCGGAGCCGTCGGAGAAGCGGACGGTGCGCGAGGCCCCGGTGACCTCCAGTCCGGTCACCTCGCGCGCGGTGAGGATCTCGGCGCCGAACTTGGCCGCCTGCCGTCGCGCCCGGTCGGTGAGCTGTCCGCCGGAGACGCCGTCGGGGAAGCCGAGGTAGTTCTCGATCCGTGAGCTCTGGCCCGCCTGTCCGCCGGTCGCGGACCGTTCCACGAGCACGGTGCGCAGCCCCTCGGACGCGCCGTACACGGCCGCCCCGAGCCCGGCCGGGCCGCCGCCGATGACGACGAGGTCGTAGAACTCCGAGGTGGGGGTCGTGGCGAGCCCCACGTGCGCCGCGATCTCCGGGTCCCGGGGCTCGACGAGCGGTGTGCCGTCCGGGGTGACCACCAGCGGCAGGCGTTCGCCGTCCTGCCCGGCCGCGTTCAGCAGGCGCTGCCCCTCGGGCGTGTCGGACGAGTACCAGCGGTACGGCACCTGGTTGCGGGCCAGGAACTCCCGGACGCCCGAGGAGCGCGCCGACCAGCGGTGCCCGACCACCTTGCAGGCGCCCACGGGCCGGTAGTCGCTGGCCCGCCACGCGTCCAGGAGGTCGTCGACGACCGGGTAGAGCTTCTCCTCCGGCGGGTCCCAGGGCTTGAGCAGGTAGTGGTCGAGGTCGATCACGTTGATCGCGTCGATGGCCGCGTTGGTGTCCGCGTACGCGGTCAGCAGGACCCGGCGCGCGCCCGGGTACACGTCGAGGGCCTGTTCCAGGAACTCGATGCCGTTCATCTGCGGCATCCGGTAGTCGGCGAGGATCACCGCCACCTGGTCGCCGCGCAGCTTCAGCTCGCGCAGGGCCTCCAGCGCTGTCTCCCCGGACTCGGCGCGCACGATCCGGTGGCCCTCGCCGTAGCGGCGCCGGAGGTCACGGGCGACGGCCCGTGAGACCCCGGGGTCGTCGTCGACGGTCAGGATTACACCTGCGGTTGATCGGGAAGGAGACATAGCACGACCGTAAGGGGCAGGGGAGGGCCATGGCGACGGTTATGGGGGCGCGGACGGCGCGGGAGTACCTGCGGGTGTCCAAGGGCAAGGGGAAGGCCGCTCGCAGCATCACCGACCAGCACCGGGACAACCTGGCGGCCGAGGCCGACCACGGCCCGTGGGCGTGGGGCGAGCCGTACAAGGACACCGGCAGTGCCGGCAAGTACGCGACCAGGACCCGTGACGACTTCGAGAAGCTGCTGGGCGACCTGACGTCCGGCGTGTTCGGCGACCCGGGCGATGTCCTCGTGCTGTGGGAGGTCAGCCGGCTCGCCCGCGAGACCGGTCAGGGCGTGGCCCTGATCGACGCGGCGGAGGCGGGCGGCTACCTCATCCACGTGACCAGCCTGGACCGCACCTTCAACCCGCGCAACTACGGCGACCGGCACAGCCTGAATCTGAGATGTCAAGCGTTGTCCCATAAATGATCTCTGGCATGCTGGCGCGTAAACCGTTCCGGGTTCGGTAGAGACCTCCGGAGTGCCCCGAGTTCGGTGGATTCGCGTTACTTGGTTTTACGCTACAGGCGCTGCACGTAGTTCGTACTCGACGGGAGTGAGCATCTGCAGGGGGGTCTGTCAAACGAGTGGCTCTTCCAAGATTTTCGTAGGCGTTGATCGGCGGTATCGAGTGGCCAGTTGAGGAGAACGAGCTGACGAAGGAGGTTGTGGCCGGCCCGGCCGTAGGTCAGCCGCTTGAGCAGTTTGATCTTTGTGTTGACGACCTCGGTGCGTCCGTTGTGGTGGGGCAGGGTGAGGGCGGCGTCGACCGCGGAACTGTCACGCTCCAGGCCGTTTGTGAAGGAGTGCAGAAAGGGCAGGTCGGCGGCGCGGGTTCGGGTGATCCAGGCTGTCAGCTGGTCGGCGTTGTCCTGCCCGGGCGTGAGCAACGGGGCGAAGGCCGCGGCCTGCGTGGTCAGGACGGTCATCTCCTCGCAGGCGCCGGCGAGTTGATCACGCTGGATGGATTGCCTGCCGTCGAGACGGTCCGGGTGGCGGATGAGCAAGCCGGTGACCTTGCGGGGCGACAGGGCTGCGTGGTCGGATTCCACACGGCCCTGGTTGATGTAGCGGACCAGGAGGTTGGCGCTGCCGGTGTGGCCCTGTTCACGGATTTCTGCCGGCAGATGGGTGACGGGGACGGCCGGGTCCTCGGCTCGGCGCTGTCGCAGGTGGTCGCGGTAGGCATCGACGAGGCATGCCCGATGGACGGGGGCTCGGATCATGCGGTCGGGCTCGCTGTGGCGTGCGTAGCGTTTGACCGTGTTGAGCGACACGCCAAGACGGCGGGCGCACTCGGGCATGCTCACGCCCCGTTCGAGCAGGTCGTGGACCTGCTGCCGGCGCTCGCATGTGGTGACAGCGCGCTTGTCCTCACGCAGCGGTGGCCCATACTTGGCCCAGCAGGAGACATGCGCACCCGCCTCCTTCAGTACCGCCTCCGTTACTGACCTCGGCTCGTTAGGGTGACGTGGGGTTTTCGAGGGTCAGGCCAGTGCCCGCTATGAAGCCGTCGAGGGTGGCGGGCCGATACTGAAGTCGTTTGAGCCGGTTGCGGACGAGGGCCTCGAGCCGGTCGAGAGCGACGACGGCGAGGTTGGCCAGGCTGCGTTTGACATGCGCCCATACCCACTCGACGGGATTGAGGTCGGGCGAGTAGGCGGGCAGCAGGAACACCGTCAGCCAGGCCCGTTCGGCGATCAGCTCACGCATGGCGCGGGAGACGTGCGTGTTCAGGCGGTCCCAGACCAGCACGATCGGCGCCTTGACGAGGTGATGGACGCCGTCGATCAGCGCGATGAAGTCGCGCTCGCCCATGCTGCGGCGCTTGCCCTTTCCGGCAGGGTGGGTACGCAGGCGGTGACACAGCCGGGTCCGGGAACCGGGCCGCATGGCGATCAGCCCGGCCACCGACAGGCGTCCCGAGCGGCGGCCGCTCACCGTCACCTGCGGGGTGCGGCCGCGCCGACCCCAGGTCCGTCCTCGGGGCGGCCGGCGCGTGAAGCCCGCCTCGTCCTCGAAGCAGATGTAGCCCCCGCAGGCCGCCCGGACCCTTTTACCTCGGCCCAGGTCGCCTCCTTCCAGACGGTGACGGCCTGCTCGTCGCGCTCGGCCACCCTGCGTGCGGGCACCTGCGGACTGAAGCCGAGCCTGTGCATCAGCCGGGTGGCCCCGGAGACGCTGTAGGAGACATGGAACTTCCTCCCGATCAGCGTGGCCACCCTCGCCGCGGTCCACACCTGGTCCTCCACCCAGCCATGCGCGGCCGGCCCCTCATCGAGGTATGCCGTCAGTTTTTCCAGACAGCGCGGCGACAGACGGCACCGCGAACCACCCGGGCCACGGGAGACCAGAGCCTCGGTGCCACCGTCCCGCCACAACTGCTGCCACTGGTAAGCCGACTTCACGCTCACCCGCAGCCGCCGTGCGACCTCCGGCGGCTTGATCCTCTGTTCGAACAGCCCGGCCGCCTGCATCCGAACCGTCTCCCGGCGCTGACGCCCCACAGCGGTCAGCCCGCCCCCATCCGCATATCTCACACATCACGGATACAGCCACCACTCCAGGCCCATCAGAGACTTCGAGAAAGATCACCCTGACGAGCCGAAGTCAGTAAACCGTGCCACAGGTGCCGGCGGTCACTGACCTGCACGATCGTCGGGTCGGCTTCGCGGACGGCTTGAGCAAAGCCGCCGGAGCCGTCCCGGCACAACACCCGGATGCCAGGATGCTCACGCACCCAGGTCGTCACTGTTTGCTTGGGCCGGTCGGGCAGCACCTCGATGCGCTCGCCGGTGTCCGCATTCGTGATGATCGTGGCGTAGCGGTGGCCCTTGCGGAGGGCGAACTCGTCGATGCCGACCACTTCGGGCGTCGGCCGGCTGGGCAGCGGGATGCGCATCAGCCGGTTCAGCACCGATGCCGAGGACAGCGTGTGGTGCAGCGTCGCGAGCAGCCGCGCCCCGGCGCAGCCGGCCAGTGCTGCCGCGACAGCCTCGACGATCCGCCGCAGCGCCGGCGTCCTGCGCTGATAGCGCTCCGTCAGCCCGTCGGCCTGTTCAACGAACGTCTTCCTCGGGCAGACCGCGTTCTCGCAGTACAGACGACGCACCGACACGGAAATCCGCACCGGCCTGCCGCCGATCGCCTCATCGGCGACCTGCCGGACATATCGACTGTGATCCCACCTCGAACTCTGCCCACAGCCCGGACACAGCACAGCCACTCCCGCAGCGGTCCGCACCGTGATCCTCACCAGGCTCTCGCCCGGCTCCACCTTCTCGATCAGCACCGAGGCCAGGTGCGGAAGGAGATTCCTCAGCTCAACACAACACAGTGTCAGCCTGGCCCGCATGGCGCCTTGACCGATCCGAAACCACAGAACCGATCAACGTCTACGAAAATCTTGGAAGAGCCACTCGTTTGACAGTCCCGTTGCTGTTCACCAAGGGCGGCAGCTGCTCCGTGCCATGGGTTAGCCGCAGATGGCGAGGCTGAAGTGCACCGGAGGACATTCATGTCCGGAAATGATTGTGCATGAGCCCCGTCACATTGCCCAGTGTGCAGCCGTCAGGGATCCTAAAAGGCTTGCCACAGTGGCAGGCGTTTGGGGGATGTGATGGCCCGCCCGGCAGTACGTGATGGCAGCGATCCCAAAGCCGTCCGTGACACTCGCGTCTTGATCGACTGTCTGCAAGAGCTGGTGCGGGGCGCCGTCTCCAAGACCATCCGTGACTGTGCCAAGTACCCGGAAACGGTGTGGCTCGCGGACGCTCCCGATGGGACCGTGCGCCGTGCTGTGGACGCCGACCCTCGCGTCATGGTGGTCAAGCACCGTCCGCCCATAGAAGCACCACAGCTGCCGGCGATCCTGCATGGCAGGGTGTCTCCCGAGGCCGCCGCCACCGCTGGACCGCAACCTCCCGACCTGATCGACAACACCCCGAGTGACCGTCAAATGGCTGACGACCAGGCAAGTGTGGAGGAGAACCAGCCGGCACTGGAGAGCGGCAGCTCCGAAGAGCGCAAGGCGTACGAGACGTGGGCCGGCAAGTGGATGCGATGGTCGCAGGAAGAGCTGGCGGCCGAGCCGCAGCGGCGCCTGCACCAGCAGTTGTACCGGATGGCCAAGAAGATCGAGCAGGACAGTGACACCTTCGAAGTGGTCCTGGCCGTAGGTCTCTTGCAACTGGGAGCCGGTCGTCCCTCGGCCCGGGTCCGCAGGCACATCGTGACAACACCCGTGACCCTCACCGTTGAACCGGCATCGATCAACGTGACCGTTTCTCTGGTGCCTGAGCACCCCGGCCGTCTGGAAGACACCGACTTCCTCAGCGAGTCCGACGGCTACACGTCGGAGCTGCTGGGGGTCGTGCGCTCCGCTGTCGAGGACGTCACCTTCCACCCGCTGTCGGACCGGGCGGCACAGGCAGTGCGCTCGTGGGCGCAGCGGGCTTTCGGCGTCGACCGCGTGCTCCCGGTCGACGCCACCGGCCAGCACCCCGAAGACTTCACCGCTGAACCCCATGCGCGGTCACTGCATCTCGCGCCCGCGCTCATCCTGCGCGAACATAGCCAGCGCTCCATCCTTGGCTTCTACGAGAGCATCGCCCGGGCACTGAAACGTCCCGGAGCACAAGCTCCTCTGGGACTGGCGCAACTGCTGTACGACCTTGACCCCGAGCATCGGACGGCCTGGGGGAGCAGGAATGGCTCCGTGCCGCCGGCACTGGGACCGGATCCGCTGTTCCCGATGATCACCAACGCTGCCCAGCGCGATGTCTTGGACCGGCTGCAGCGCGACACCAGTGTCGTGGTCCAGGGCCCGCCGGGCACCGGAAAGACACACACCATCAGCAATCTGATCGCCGCACTCCTCGCGGACGGCAAGCGAGTCCTAGTCACCAGCGCGAAGAGTCAGGCTCTGAATGTGCTGCGCGACCAGCTGCCGACCAAGCTGCGCAGCATGTGCGTGATCCAAGGCGATCAGTGGCAGGGCGGCAACTCCGATCTGAGCCAGTCGCTGGGAGCCTTGGCGCACCTGAATGCGACAACGAACCTCGCTCGGCTTCAACAGCGCATTGACGACCAGCAGACGCAGCGGCACCAGCTCATGGCGGAGCAGGCCAAACTCCAAGATCGCCTGCGTCAGGTCCGTGAAGTCGAGTGGTACGAGCATCCCGAGATCGCGCCGGGCTACCGAGGGCGGCTTGACGACATCGTGCAGGCCATGGAACACGGCGCAGCCGAATATCAGTGGCTACCGCCCCTGGATGTCCAGGCCCCACAGGTCCCGCCACTGACCACGGACGAAGCTGAGCGACTGTGGCTGCTCGTCACCCAGCATGGTCCCGGCATCCTGGACGCCCGCATCCAGTTCTGCCCGGACCCGGCCACCCTGCCAGATCCGATGGAGGTTTCCCACTGCATCACGGAACTTCAAGGAGCCGAGGAAGCCGTCGGCCGCGAGCCGGTCATACCGCTGGCGCAGGAACTGGCGGACCACGGTGACGCGCGGCTCATTGTGCTGGAAGCGCTCCTCGACCGAGCTCAGCAGGCCCTGCAGAGGGTAGGGCTGTCCGCGGACCCCACCTCCTGGCAGGCGGATACCTGGTCCACGCGCGCGCTGCAGGACGGCATCGCCCAGCGATGGCAGCAACTGTGGGACAGCATCCGAAACGCCTCACAGCGTGCACAGCAGACCCACGACGAGATAGCCGCTGCCTCCTTCCCAGAAGTAGAGATCCCCCGCCTCTCCGAAAGCGAGGAGAAGGAACTCCTGATCGCGGGCCGCAATCTAGAGCAACACGTCCTGCGCACCGGAAAACTGAACACGCGATGGCCCCGGCCGGCCGTCGTCAAGCAAGCCCGATTCCTCCTTGAACAGTGCCGGGTGGAAGGCATGGCGCCAGCCGGTCGAGAGCACATCACCGCGGTCGTACGGCAACTGGAGATGCGCGCCCACGCCCGCACCCTGCGCGGCCGGTGGACCGGCGTCGGATCGGCCGTCGGACAGGACACCACCGAACTGATGACGTCCGAGCTCCTGGACAGGGCCGTCATCCTGCAAGCCATCGACACCTGCGTGGAGGTCATCCGCCAGGTCCACGCAACCCTGCTGGCCGACGGAATCCAGACACCGGTCACGACCGCCGAGCAGTGGCGCGACATCCGCCAGGCCACGGCCCAGGCCCGCCAACTCCTGCACGTCAGCACCGCAACACAACGCTTCGAAGAACTTCTCAAGAGCCTTCCGCCGCCTCACCCGCATGGCGTCGACGAGCTGCAGCGCGCGGCGGATGCCGTAGCGGCCCGTGATGAGCAGGCCTACGCACAGGCGGTGGACGCACTGGCTGCGGCATACCAGCGTGAGGCAGACCGGCGCGAGACCGGGAAACTCTTCGAGTGCCTCGCCGAGGCCCACCCCGAACTCGCCAAGGACTTCGCCGGCGATCCCCTCGCCCCGCACTGGCGCTCCCGGTTCGCCGCGCTGCCCCAGGCCTGGGCATGGCGGCAGGCGCAGGACTTCCTCGACACCCACCTGCTCCCAGGACGCGAAGATCAGCTCGAAGGCGAACTGACTCAGACCCAAACCCGGCTGCACGACCTGGTGGAACAGCTGGTCTGCGACCGCGCAGCACTCCATTGCGTCAGCCGCATGACCACCAAGCACAAACAGGCCCTGGCTGCGTACGCCAGCGCCGTGGCCAACGCAGGCCAGGGAACCACCGAGTACGGCAAACGCCACCAGCGTCACGCGCGCTCAGCCATGCAGACAGCGCAAGGAGCGGTACCGGCGTGGATCATGCCGCTGAACCAGGTAGCGGAAACGATCAGTCCAGAGCCGGACTCCTTCGACGTCGTCATCGTCGATGAAGCAAGCCAAGTGGGCCTGGATGGCCTGCTGTTGCTCTGGCTCGCACCCCGCATCATCGTCGTCGGCGACGACCGGCAATGCGCCCCGTTCTACAGCGGCAGCAAGCACGACCGGATCACCCAGATCTTCGACGAGCGCATGGCCGACCTCGAACCCTGGCAGCGCGAAGGCTTCGACCCCAAATCCAACCTGTACGAACTCCTCCAGTCCCGCTTCACCGAAGTGATCCGTCTCACCGAGCACTTCCGGTGCATGCCAGAGATCATCAAATGGTCCTCCATGCAGTTCTATCCCGACAACCAGCTGGTCCTGCTGCGCCAGCACGGCTCCGACCGCCTCCCGCCGCTGAAGGTCGTCCATGTGCCCGAAGGGCACTGCGAAGGACGCCGCGACAAACTCACCAACCGGCCCGAGGCAGAGGCCGTCGTCAACGAACTGCACCGCCTCACCCAGGACCCTGCCTACGCAGACCGCAGTATCGGCGTGATCATCCTGCGCCACGGCGACCAGACACGACTGGTACAGGACCTCGTCGACCAGCGCATCGACGTGTCGGCCCGCGAACGCCACAGCATCCTGGTCGGCACGCCCGAGCAGTTCCAGGGAGACCAACGCGACGTCATCCTCCTGTCGATGGTCGTCGACGGAGCCAACGTCATCGCCGCGACCGGCCGGAACAATGAACGACGCTTCAACGTGGCCGCAAGCCGGGCCCGCGACCAGATGTGGCTCTTCCATTCCCTGACCGTCGACCAGCTCAGCAGCAAAGACCTGCGGCGGTCCCTGCTCACCTATATGGTGAGCCCGCCCCCGCCCTACACGCACCCCCACCAACCCGCCCACGTCAGCGCAGACCGACACTGCGAGCCCTTCGACTCGCTCTTTGAGCAGCGTGTCTTCCTGCGCATCAAGGAACGCGGCTACGACGTGGTGCCCCAGTGGGAAGTCAACGGAAAACGCATCGACCTCGTGGTCACCGGAGGCCACGGACGCCTCGCAGTGGAGTGCGACGGAAGCCCTCACCACTCCACACCGAAGCAGATCCACGACGACGCCGAGCGCGAGCGGGAGCTTCGCCGCGCCGGCTGGACATTCTGGCGCATACGCAGCAGCGCCTTCGCCCTCTCGCCCGACGAGGCCTTGGAACCTCTGTGGGAACGCCTGACCGAGCTGGGCATCCATCCCCGCACGGTCAGCGCGTCATCCATCGATGACGCGCTGACCGACATGCCCTGGACTCCGGTCGGCCTGGCCGAGGCCGAACCCGACGAAGACACGGACCCCTACGACGGCGAGCCGGACGAAGACAGCGAGGGACACTGACATGGACAACTACGACGACAGCACCCTCGAAGAACTCGCCGCCATGGTCTGCGGTGACGAGCCGGGCATGAAACGCCGAGCGGGCTGGGAACTCGCTCCATTCCTCCGCCGGGCCGGCTGGGAAGACGTCCCCGACCACGACGGAAGCCCGCGCCACCGCTGGGTCCACACCATCCTGCGCGAACGGCAGGAAGACCAGGCAGGCGACACCGAGCGCGTCATCCTGCGCCTGGCCAACCGACGGGAATACCAACAACAACCCGCCGACTACGACGCCGTCATCCAGCGCCTCCAGGAAGTCCTCGCCGTCGAAGGCCGCCGCATCGACTACCGCAAAGGGCAGCCGTTCCTCATCGAGTACGACCCCGACGAACCCCCTCGCCCGCAGCGCGTAGAGCTCAAGGTAGCCATCACCGACATCGTCTCCGATCCCGACCTGGCCCGCGCCGTTCAGCTACGCCTGGACGAAGCCCGCATCTGCCAAGAACACGGCGCCTACACCTCCGCCGTCATCATGCTCGGGAGCCTCCTCGAAGGCGTCCTCGTCCACGCCGCCGACGTCAGGCCCGCGACCGTGTCGCTGACCCGGACCGCCCGCGACACACGGCTGCAGGAGCTCATTCAGCACGCTCATACCAACCAGTGGATCGACCAGGACGCAAAAATGGCTTCGGACCTGCTGCGGACCTACCGCAACCTGGTCCATCCCCTCGCGGAGAAACGAGCCAAACACAGCGCAGACTTCGACACAGCCGACCTCTGCTGGTCCACAGTCAACGCTGTGCTCAACGACCTGGCGGCAAGCAACCCTCAATAGGCGTCGGTAACGACGTTAACGAGTTTGACAGGAATGTGGCAGCCCCTTTTTTACCCGTTAACGTCGCGTTGCTGTAGCTTGCACCATCGACAGCGACCGCAGACTGAACGCAAACCCCTCATGTAAGCCATTAACAGTCCCGACGTGGACACAACCAAATTCACTGCCAAAGGCGGAAGGTGGCTTTGCGGTGAGCACCTTCGAACCGGAAATATCCGGGGCGTACTGATATTCTCCGCAGCGGTGCACACAACCGAGAAGCGTCTGAGTCATTCAACTGTAGATGTTTCCCCGAGCTCAACTGGCGGTCCCTCTGTTGCAGCCTGCTCGGGAATCTCAACCGGGGGCGATTCCAGAGAGATCGTTCCGAAGAATGCCTCGAAGATGAGATCGAACTCGCAACCAGCGGAGTCTTTAAAGACAGGCAGGCCGCGGATGGCTTCGGCAGTGGTGTACCGCTCGCAGAACGTGCGAGCACGGTCGTTCTTGTTGTTCGATTCGTTCGTCTGCAAGTCCGGATAGTAGGCCTCGATGGCCCCGCGCTCCCACACGTAGATGTTCTCTTCACGGAGCATTCGCAGCAGGTCCAGCTTCATCTTCTCTAGCTCAGGGTCACTGGCTTCCTCCAGGATCCTGCGCGCCGCGCCTGAAGCGGATCGGGCGAAGAAGGCGTCGACAGCGGCGTTCAACTCGTTGAACCCGCACAGTCCCTGCGCGTGCTCCTCCTGCTTGATCTTGGCCTGCCGCCACAGTTCCCGTGCGCTGCCGCTGGTACGGATCCCCTTGAGAGTCCTGTTGGAAACCTCATCCGATTCTTCCTCCTCCACCAACTCCGTGACCCGGCACACGAGTCGATCACGCAGTTCACGGCACTTTTCGCTGGCGCCCAGCTTGTCGAAGCCGTCAAGCACGGCATCCAGGTCAGCGATGACTGCGACCCGCATCTCGAAACGCTGGAAGAACTTGCGGTACCGCTCGATGCTTCCTTTTCCCTCTACCTTGGCGATCGCGGCACCACGCTTCTCGAAATCCCACTGGGGGCTGAGAGTGCGCGCGATATGGGGAATGAGAGTTCGGTCGCTGGGGCCCTCCACGAGCAGAACGGAGTTGGCGAAGAAGGCGGCCTCATTGTTCTCGTACGTGATGATCTCGAACTGGTCCCGGGCGTTCATGTCGGACAGGTCAATCACACAGGTCCGGCTGGCCGGCGGATCCAGAGTGTGGTCCTTGACGACCTTCACGAAGGTACCGGTTGCCCCGGGGGCACAGAACGCAGACGAGTGAGTACTGACCAGGACGTCGTTGTAGTGAGAGAAGATCGTCAGGGCTTCAAAGAGTTTGCGCTGCGCCTGAGGGTGGAGGAAGACCTCCGGCTCTTCGAACAAGAGCAGACAGGGCTGCTGGGCACTGTCGGGCTGCGAAGGCCGTGCAGTCTTGAGGTCCACGTACGTACGCAGGATCGCGAACGCCACCGACCTGCGCAGACCGTCTCCTTTGGTCTTGAAAGGGCCACTGACGCCGTCGTTGATGGCGATCTGGGCCTCCTCCAACAAACTGCGAAGTCGGGGTGGGGGAATCTCCAGACGCACACTCGCACGAGGGAAGGACTCTTGGAGGTTCTGCTGGATCAACGTCTCGATCTGGCGCACCTCCGGCAGTCGCCGGTCCGACTCGCTGCCGTCCTCCTCCGCCACCACATTGAGTTGGTTCCGCAGTTGGTCGAAAGAGGCTTCCAGCTCAGGGAGTTGATGCTCGATGTCTTCGAACAGAAGGGACAGGAGCCGACCGAACGTTGCTGATGACGTGGTCTTGAGATCGTCGTTCAGCTCTTTCACAGCCGGGATGTAGATTGGCTCCGGCAGCAACGGAGCCACCGACTTATCCAGGCCGGTCATCAGAGGATCGTCGCCCGTGCTGTAGGCGCCTTCCGGAAGAGCGGCGACGAGTTCAGCCCACTCTCGTCTCACGGCCACACGCGTGATCTTGCCGGACAGCTTGTCGAAGATCTCTGGGTAGACACCTCGAACGTTCGCCTCCAGCTCCTCAGTGGAGATCTTGGGGCGGAGTACCTCCTCAAGAGCTGGTTTCCGCAAGCGAGCATCGCTGGGCACCTTCTTGACCACCCACATGGAGCCCTTGCCCGGACTGGGGTACGTCCGGGCCAAGGTGAGGCGGCCGTCGCTCACCTCTGGCTCAATACGTGAGCGGTGACTGTCCTCCAGTCGCTGAAGGTCAGCCTCGTGGATTTCGGAGAAGCTGAGCTGGATGCGAACGGGGCGGGCGGGATTGAGGAAATCGGCCTCCGTGACGGCGGCTGAGCGCAAGAAGATGTTCAAGGCCTGGAACACAGACGACTTCCCCGCGTTGTTCTCGCCGATCAGACAACCAAAGCGGGAGAGGCGGATGTCAACCTGGCTGAGTCCGCGGAAGTTATCGATCTTGATGTGTGCGAGGCGCATGGTGCTCCAGAAGACTGTCGGGCCGAACCGACATCGTAGATGCCCGTGTTGCCTCGACGCGGAAGTTCAGACACCACGGGAGCAAGGCCCATTCCGGGAGTTGACGCAGCACAGGGAGCAAGGGCCCTCGAACGGGGGCAGGAAGTGGGAGGCATCTACGCATCGACTCGATGGGGTGGATCGGACCTGCCTACTGAGCCGTTTTCATCCTGTCTCTATGGGGTGAAGCAGCAGGTCAGCAGGGGTGTGCAACGAGACGAGGCTCCTGGTCGTTGTGGTGGTGTTCTCTACGCACCACGCATCGTCCGAGGAGCCTCGCTTGGTCCCGTATCGTGCCACGGTCGATGTCCCGCATGAGCTCGTTGAGCACGTTTCCTGGCTCATCTACGCACGAAGGTGTGAACGCCGCTCACGCTGGCGGAAGTTGGGCTGTTTCCGGCAGGCTCTGCTCGTGCTGGTGCATCTGCGCAAGAACGAGACGCTGCCCGATCTGGCAGCCGGGTTCGGCATCTCGACAGCCACTGCCTGGCGCTACGTCGGCGAGACCCTCGACGTCCTCGCGGCATGGGCGCCTGGCCTGCACGAAGCCCTGACCGGCCTGGGCGAGGGCGACCACGTCATCGTCGACGGCACCCTGATCCCCATCGACCGCATCGCCGCCGACGAGCCGTACTACTCGCAGAAACACAAGAAGCACGGCATGAACGTCTAGGTCATCGCACAGCCGGACGGAACCCCGCTCTGGTTCTCGCGCGCGACACCGGGACGCACCCACGACCTGACCGCAGCACGAGCCCACGGCATCGTCCAGGCGTGCCTGACCCGGCAGATCCTCGTGCTCGCGGACCGGGCCTACCAGGGCGCCGGCGCCACTTTCCGCACCCCGTACTACCACCACCGCGAACAGCCAGAGCACTACCAGCAATTCAACCGCGACCACGCCCGGCTGAGAGCGCCCGGCGAGCGCGCCTTCGCACAGCTGAAGTCCTGGCGAATCCTCCGTCGTGCCAGATGCTCCACCCGCCGCATCGGCACCATCGTCCAAGCCGTCCACACACTCCTGACCTGCAGCTATTCAGGATGAAAACGGCTCACTGGACCAGCGTTGAGCCGACAGCTCTCTCGGCTTCAGCTCCGACAGGATCGTGACGGCCGTGGCACGCAGTTGGGACCATTCATCGTCATCGACGGGCCCCGATCCCGGGACCTCCCCCAAGTCCACGCGGAAAGTCTATGAGCCGAGTCCGGAGGCTGAACAGCCCCCGTCGGGGCGGCTACGACACGGCGATCGTGCGGCCCGCCCACGCCGTATGCCGGGCCCGGGCGGCAGCACGTTCCTCGGGGTGGGGGGTGAGTCCGGCGGCCCGGGCAGCGGTCTTGACGGTGTCGGCGGTGATGCCGCCGCGACGCTGCGGGTCGCGGGCAGGGCGACCGGCGGCCTTGGCGCCGATGTTGCCGTGCCGGTCGATGCGGCGCAGGAACGGGCCGGGAGTGAGCTGCCCGTCCTCGGCAAGGACGTCCATTCTCGCACCGCGTGTACGGGGCAGATCTCCTGATCGTCCTGGGCGAGGATGCGGACCTCCTGGCCGCAGGCAGCCTGGTCGGCCTTGGACCGGCGGATCTTGGCGATCAGGGGGTGCCGCCAACGAACGTGTCGCGAGCCCCCAAACGGGCTCTGCCTTGCGGCATGTCGCCCGTATGAGTGATGACAGGGTCGAACGGTCGTGCTGGGCAGGGCTTGGCGAGGACGATCGGTGGCCGTGGGTCGGCAGCTGGTGGGGATGGACGAGTTGGTCGAGCACTGGACGCACCGGAGCCTCAACCACAGCCTGGTCACCCAGGTGACCCCCATGAGACCGCCGACCAGATCAAGCACCGGAGAAAGCGACGCCATGCAGTCAGTCAGTCGGGGAGCCCGCCGAAGCGGTGTCGTCCTCACCCTCGCGGCGGCGTTGCTGGTCGGCGGCTGCGCCTCTCAGGAAGACAGCTCGGCGGAGAGCGGCCCAACCGCAGGCCTCGCCGAAAGCGGTACGCCCTCTGGCGAAGCGCGGGACGATGCAGCGCCTCCGGCAGCTGACACGGCCAATCCCCAGGACTTCCCACCTGCACTTGTCGGGACGTGGGACGGCGACAGCGGCAAAGTCTCCTACCGCTTCGACACCTCGGGGAACTACACCTTCGCCGGGGTGGATCCCGACCTCAACGTCTCCATGGCCTGTAGCGGTCGAGCTCAGGCCCGGGACGCCATGTTCGTGCTGACTCCCGATCCGAACGGATCCTGCAGCAGTGCCGTCGAGCGCATCCCCTGGTCGCTCGAGGGCCTCACACTGCGACTCGGTACGCTCCGGCTCACCAAGGATGTGCCAGCCGACTCCGCCGAGTGCCTGCTGGGCACCTGGGACCTCGATGTGGCACAAGAGACGTACCCATTGTCCGCATGGGACGGACAAACGCCTGACGATGTCGAGATCGCGCAGACCGGTACGGACGACTCACTGGGCACTCTCGCTTTCCAGGCCGACGGCACGGGCACCTCCAGCTTCACTGTGTACCTCAGGACGACCACCGCTGGTACCGAGGTCGCTGTTCGCCACAATGTCCGGTACACGTTCCGCTACCGCGTCTCCGGCGACACCGTCTCCTACAGCGACGTCAGCGGATTTGGAGAAAGCACCGTCCTTCTCGACGGAACCGTCCTGCGCACCGTACCCGCCAAGAACGAATCCCTTCCTGACACCTTCGAGTGCAACAGCGCAGCTGTTTCCCTCTCCGGAGAGGGCTACTCGTACACCTATCAGCGCAGGTAAACCGGGTTGCCGTCGACGGGCGATACAAGGCTCTGGATCACTTTCCGGGCTCTGCCGCCGATTTGGGAGTGGCGGCGATCAAGAGCGGGTGGGCATCACCTGGTTGCGGGGATGCGGTTCGCCTGGCCGACCTTCTTTTTCCGAGGGTTGGGGCGGCGGCAGAAGGAGTGGTTCTTGGAGATGCCGAGGTCCGGCTGACTGTGCGGTCCACGGTGGAGTCGGCCGCCTGCCTGGGACCGCCAGGCGCTGTCAGTGACGGGGAATACGACGAAAACCGGATCAACCTCCGCGCCCAAGGCTCTATCGCGTCACAACCCGGACACCAAATGTACACCGACTCTCCACATGCCTGATGATGTCCCCTCAAGCACAACGTCCCAGGGGAATCCGTGAACCAGCAGCACCCGCAGCAACAGCCCCCTTCGGGGGCACCCCAGCAGACCGGATGGGGCGCACCTCCAGCGCAGCCGCCGAAGAAGCGCAGCGCCGGGAAAAAGGTCGGCTTCGGCTGCCTCGGTGTCCTCGCGTTCTTTCTGCTGGTAGGCATCGTCAGCGGGGGCTCTGACGACAGTGGCAGCGGCAAGAGCGGGAACAACGCGAGCGGCGCCAAGCGCGCCGCCCAAGTGCCGCACTACAAGGTCGTGAAGCAGGACAAGACCGGCAACAAGCGAAACGTCGTTGTCGAGGTCGGCACCACCAAGAACCTCCGAGGCGTGTTCAACGCGGTGACAAAGAGCCTGACCGACGAGGCCGGCTACTACGTCATGATCAACTGTTCGACCGGCGGCACCAAGTCCGTCGACAACCGACTGGCAAATGGCCAGTACGCCATCGGCAGCATGGGTGCCGCCACTACCGGCCTCAAGGACGGGAGCACCGAGTTCTCGACGAACAAGGGACAGACGTGCCCGGTAAGCCAGGCGGAAGAGACCCGGCGGGATACCGACAAGCAAGCCGCCCTCAAGGCCGCCGGCATTCCCCCCGAGCCCACGGGCGCCAAGCGTGCCGAGCTGCTCAGGGCGCTCGCAGCAGCCAACCCGGACATCGTGAAGTACGAGGGCAAGGCCATCGACGCCGCACGCAACCAGTGCAGCGCCATCAACGGCGACGCCACCAACGTCAACCGTCTGGCATCCTCACGCTTCACGTACAGGGACGTCACCACCACCGAAGCACAGGGCAAGCAGATCAACCAAGCCCTCAAGGGCCTCGGCTTCTGCAAGATCTGACACACCCTCGGCCCGGCCCGCCTCCGCGCGGCCGGGCCCCGTCAGGCCAGGGGCACGGTGTCACCGAAGCCAGCATCCTTTGGCCCTGGCGTTTCAGTACCCTGGCGGCCAGCGCCGCACTGGTTGTTCGGCGGCCGGGCAACGACACAGCCCGCCCCACCCTCGACGACCTTGCCGAGGACCACGATACGCAGACTCAGGCAATCGCCCAGGCCGAGCCGACTGTGAGGAGACAGGACGGCGAGCCATGGCCCGTCCCATGAATCCTGGCCGCGTCTCACCGGCTCAACTGCCCGGCTCAGGCTGTGTACTGCTCGGGCTTCGGCACCCGGGACAGCAGCATCGTCGCGGCGCCGGCAACAGTGGCCATGCCGTCGATCACCGCCGCGACGACCTCGGTGATCGGCATCTCGACCCCGTGGGCCCGGGCCAGGTCCAGGACGGCCCGGCACGACTTCCCCCCTCGGCTGTCTGCCCCGTCGCCGCCGTGGCTTCCTCCGCGCTCATTCCCTGCCCGAGGTGCTCGCCGAACGTGCGGTTGCGGGACAGGGGCGAGGAGCAGGTGGCGATGAGGTCACCGGCCCCGGCGAGGCCGGAGAACGTCAGTGGGTCGGCGTCCATCGCCCGGCCCAGCCGCGCGGTCTCCGCGAGGCCGCGGGTGACGAGCAGGGCGGGGGAGTTGCCGCCCATGCCCAGACCTCCGGCGAGGTCTGCAAGCACGCGGCTGGTCTTGGCGAAGCGGACGTGAGCGCCCTGGCGGACGGCGAGGTGGCCCAGGGCCTGCGCAATGTGCGTCTTGCCGACGCCGACTGTTATCGGCGGTTGAGTGCTTCACTCCGGGTGTTTGCCCAGCTTGGGACGGGGATCAGATAGCAGCAACAGCGAGCTATGGCGTCATGCCGACTCGGCCGTAGGATCGCGGCATGCCTGCCGACGAACGCGTGACCCGGTCCTCCTTTTCTGACCGCCTCCAGCGGATCTCTGCTCCCCGGCCGCTGTCACTCCTGCCGGCCCGGATCTGGTCAGACGAGGAATGGGAGCGCATTCAGCTGGGCTACTGCTCCCGGGACATGGACGAGAAGTGGGACGTCTTCGCCGAGGGGAACGTCGTGTTCTTGCACCGGAGCTGGACGGGCCATGGGTTCGTCGAGGCCACCTTTGCTCCGGTAGATGACGGTGGCTGGCAGGTTGCCCGGGCCGTGGTGGAACGTGATCAGGACCGCTATCGGGGCAAGGGCGACGAGTACGACTGCCTGATGCTGGAACTGGTGCTCAGCGCGATCGTGCTCGGCGAGCCAGCGCAGGAACTCCGCTCGAAACTTGTGGAGTTGACCCGGAAGGCGGCGGGTGCTGCAGACGTTCCCGCTGGGATTGTGCAGCACAGCGCCTTGGGCCTGCGCTCGGGCTCGTAGTTCCCGCCCGCCGGTCAGGTGGGCTGGATGCCGGAGCAGTCCCGTCGAACGAGTTCGCGCCGGAGGTCGAGGTTCTCGGCGCGGGAGATGGCGGACTCGCGGCTGATCATCCCGACAGCATCAGGCACCCCATCCAGACCCACCACCGAATTTCAGCGTTCCCCGTACCCAGCGCCCCGGCTGCCCCCTGATCTCGCCGCCTGGATCGATGTAGAGCAGCTGGAAAGTCGTCTTGAAGCTGTAGTCATCCCAGTTGTCGCGGACCAGGAAGGCCTGCCCCGGCACGGGGGAGACGGGCTGCCTGCGGGCAGGTAAGACAGTGCACTGCACAGTTCCCCCGGAGAACACCTCGGCCTACGGCCGGCACATCAGACAGACAACGCAACCGCCCTGTCCGAGCGGCGCTCCTCTGGCTGAAGAGTGCCGGGCCTTGCGCACTCAAGGGGTCAGGTCCGCGGCGGCGCGGGCGGGCTGGAGAAAGCGTCCAAACGCCCACTGCTATTGGCCGGGGTGGACGGCCTGGACGCCGGTGCCCGCGTACGCCTTGGGTGTCAGTGTGAGCAGGAACCGCCCTGCCGGGTGGGCGGCGGAGGGCCGGGCGGCGTGGATGGCGTGGACGGCGGCCCAGGAGTGGCCGAAGCGCAGCAGTTCGGTCGCGGTGACCGCGGCGTCGGTGTCGAACGCCTCGATCCGGATGAACCGCAGTCCCTTGATGTAGCCGAGCAGCCCGGGCCGCTCCGTGTCGCCGGCCGTCAGCGACAGCACCGGCGCATACAGATCACCGAGCCCGCCGGAAGCCTGGACGTAGAACGCGGCGACCGCCTCGTTGAACGGATCTTTCGGGTCGTACAACGCCGCGGCGGCGGTGTGGTCCAAAACGACCGCGATCGCCGCCACTACGCGGCCGCCCGCGGTCCGTGCTGAGAGGCACCAAGACGCTCCAGCAGAGCCCGGGCCTTCGCCTCGGCCTCCGGACTCGGCGCGCTGCCAAGAGCGGAGGCAAGTTCGGCGCGGGCCAGCTCGGCACGCTCGGCGTACTCGGCCTGCGTCGGCGTGCTCTGCGCCAGCTCCTCGACCAGGCTGCGGATAGTCGTGCCATGCTCGGCCGCCAACCGCGCCAGCCGGTCCCGCGCCGCCGCGCTCACCTTGATGCTCGTCTCGTCCGCCATGCCCCGACTCTACCGCGTTCCTCTACCAGCGGTAGAGGAACACTGGATGCCGCTCCCCCTCTTCTGTGACTGAGCACTACATCTGGCCCGGATGGACAGCACCGATGCTCAGAATCGGCCCGATGCCGACTCACGATTCGCTGTGACTGGCGGACGCAGCGCTCTTTCAGTATCCCCAGACGGCGTAGATGATGACGTTCTCGCCGTTGTCCCTGGCTCCGATGCACACGTCACGCCAGTCGAGCAGCCAGCCGCTGGAGCGGCAGCTCTCCTGCTGGAGGCCCAGTTCGCGGATGATCTCCGGGCGGGACAGGCCGTTCTCGCTGGTGACCGTCGCGGCGCGCCAGCAGCCGCCGGAACCGCAACTGGTGCCTTCGTCGACCATGGTGATGCCTGGCGGCAATGGGGGGAGGGCCTTGGACGACGGGGCGTCCGAGCCTTCGCTGAGCATCAGGGCGTACAGGAGGCCGACCACGAGGGTGAGGGCGAACTGCGTCCCCAGGAAGCCGATCGCTCCGTTGCGGCGGGGGATCCATTCCGGGGGAGGAAAGTCCTCGTGCCGTCCTTCCAGTCCCGCGCCGCAGGCGATGAGCAGGGGCGCTAGGGGCTGTCTTCAATGAGGCCAAGGCATCCAGCGTGGATGGCTCGCGGGAAAGCAGATGACAGCGTCCGGCCTCTGGTCGACCATTGTTCCGTGACCCCTGACCTGCACAGCTTCGCCCTCAGTGTTGTTGTCCCCGACCAGGTGACCCGTGGAAGCGCAGTGGAAGTACGCCCCCAACTTGGAGGGCGAGACGTAGTGGCTGAGGTATTCGACGAAGGGCCGGGCGAAGACCCTCACTACCTCCTCTTCCCTGATGGGCCACTTCATGCTCATGCCTCCCCGCGCGAGGTTCGCTTGGCGGAGGCAACGTGCACTGAAGGGTGCTGCGGTGCTCTGTATGTCACGATCCGTCGCGATGGCGAACAGGTAGTTTGGGGTGCATGGCGCAACCCCGATGAAGATGAGATCGACCTGCCAGAGTTCAGGTTCGACGCTCAGCAATACCAAGCAGAGGTGGAGCGCGCAACGCTGGACCGCTCTTGGGAATGGCCGGCCAGGACTGTTGCCCGCCTCCTTGAAGAGGAGCTTCGTCAGTGCACCGCCTGGTTGGAGCGCTGGGGGTGTGAACTTGGCAGCGTGTCTGCCTGGCTCTGGGAGCCGGATCAGATCAATCTCTTCCTATTCCATCCTGGCCGAGCCGCCATCAAGGATGGCCGTCCTTGGCTCCAGTTCCGGATGACCTTGGACATCTCTAGTGAGGACCCGGCCGACCAGGCCGATCGATTGGTGGAGGAACTCACGG
Source organism: Streptomyces sp. NPDC058751 (assembly GCF_042746485.1). Taxonomy (NCBI): domain Bacteria; kingdom Bacillati; phylum Actinomycetota; class Actinomycetes; order Kitasatosporales; family Streptomycetaceae; genus Streptomyces; species Streptomyces sp. NPDC058751. The sequence goes on from NZ_JBHYPZ010000028.1 coordinate 121,769, forward strand.
CGTTTGACCCACGCATGGCCGCTGATGTCTGCGGCGGCTCGCCGGAGTTCGCCCGCCAGCTCGGCTATCCCTGGCCGCAACGGCACAGGACGTGACCCTAGGGTCTGATCTTGGCTGGTGGATCATGGTCTGGTGATACGTCGCCATGAACTGTCGGATGCCGAGTGGGAGTTCGTGCGGCCGTTGCTGCCGCATGCGGCCTCGGGGCGGAAGCGGCTGGACGACCGGATGGTCCTGAACGGGATCGTGTGGAAGTTCCGGACCGGTTCGGCCTGGCGGGATGTGCCCGATCGGTATGGATCCTGGGCCACGCTCCATACCCGGTTCCGCCGGTGGGCGGCCAACGGTACCTTCGAGCGGATGCTGCGGGCCGCCCAGGCAAAGGCGGATGCGGCCGGAGCTGTGGACTGGATGGTGTCGGTCGATTCCACCATCGTGCGGGCCCACCAGCACGCCGCCGGGGCCCAAAAAAGTGCCCCTATGGTTTTCGTCAAGCCGTGACTGTAGTGGGTGGCTGGTAGAAGGTGCCGTCACGGAGCATGGCGAAGAGGACGTCGATGCGGCGGCGGGCGAGGCAGACGAGGGCTGCGACGTGGTGTTTTCCCTCGCGTCGTTTCCTGTCGTAGTAGGCGCGTGAGTCCGGCTGCGAGAGGGAGGCGAACGCGGCGAGGTAGAAGGCGCGTTTGAGCTGCCGGTTGCCTCGCCTGGAAGGGTGTTCACTACGGATGGACGAACCGGATCTGCGGGTGGCGGGTGCGAGGCCTGCGTAGGCGGCCAGATGCCCGGCGGTGGCGAAACCGCTGCCGTCACCGACGTCGACGAGGATGCGGGCCGCGGTCCTGACCCCGATGCCGGGCATCGAGATCAGGACCTGGGAAAGAGGGTGGGCCTCCAGCAGTTCCTCGATCCTGCCGGCCAGGAGCTTGCGCTGATCCAGTACTGCGGCCAGCGATCCGGCCAGGCTGGGAATGATCAGTGCTGCGGCCTCGGTGCCGGGAACGATGACGGTCTGCTCGTCCAGGGCGATGAAGAGGTCCTCAACGAGACGTTCGGCCATGCGCGGCGCTTTGGGCCGCAGCATCGTTATCAGGCGCCGTCTGCCGGCCTTCCGCAACTGAGAGGGCGATCCGTAACGTTCCAGCAGGAACAGGACCGCCGGATGATCCAGACGAGGGCCCAGCACTCTCTCGAGCGAGGGATGAATCTGGGTGAGGAGGCCACGCATGCGGTTCTTGACCCGGGTCACCTCGCTGGCCAGGTCGTCGTCGAAACCAATGATCATGTTCAGCTCGGCGACCGTTTCGTCATCCGGAGCCAGGTCGCGCAAGGTATGCGGCATCGTCCGGGCGGCATCCGCGATGATCGCCGCGTCACGAGCGTCGGTCTTCGACTCACCTGGATACAGATCGGCGATCCGCCGCATTGTCAGCCCGGGAAGATAGGCCACGCGGCAGCCCGCGTCGCGGGCAACGGCCAGCGGCAGAGCCCCGATCGAGGCCGGCTGGTCCACTACCACCAGCACGGTTTTGTGCCTGGCCTGCAGCTTCGTAAACAATTCCCGCAACCGCGGTTCACTGTTCGGCAGCGGTTTGTCGAACACTCTCTTGCCCGCCGGGGTGATGGCCGTGCCGTGATGCTCACCCTTGCCGACGTCCAGGCCGAGGTAGACATCGATCTCGCCCTCGTGGTGCACAAGCCCTCCCCAGCAGACCCTTCCCAGCCTCCGCTGCGGCATCAGCGTGCCGGCATCCACGTTACGAAGGCCTGCTTCACCTCGACGAGCAGGTGAGCGGTCATGCCCCTGATCAGCGGTCTGCCAATGCCTCCCGGCCCGGTGACACCACTTTTTCGACCATGATCGACAAGGGGCTCAAGTCATACCGGACCCGGAGACCGGGAACCCCGTTGCGGGGCCACGAAAAAGGTAACGGGGCTCCGCAAGCCGGGGCTCGGGCGGTCCCGGGGCGGCCTGACCAGCAAGATCCACCTCGCCTGCGACGGCCTGGGCCGCCCGCTGGCCCTGGTCGTCACCGGCGGCAACACCAACGACTGCACCCAGTTCACCGCCGTCATGGAAGCGATCCGGGTGCCCCGGATCGGACCAGGCCGGCCCCGGACCAGGCCCTCGTACGTCATCGGCGACAAAGGCTACAGTTCCAGGGCCATCCGCACCTGGCTGCGAGAGCGCGGCATCACGCACACGATCCCCGAACGGGCCGACCAGATTCGCAACCGGCTTCGCCGCGGACGCCGCGGCGGACGTCCCTCGGCCTTCGACAAGGCCGTCTACAAGCGCCGCAACGTCGTGGAACGCTGTTTCAACCGCCTCAAGCAATGGCGTGGCATCGCCACCCGCTACGACAAGACCGCCCAGTCCTTCGAGGCTGCTGTCGCACTGGCATCACTGCTGATGTGGACGTGACATTTGACGACACGCTCTAGCGGTAGGCTTCTTCATCGCCGCGGGCGCGGCCTTCGCCGTCTCGGTCGCGCATCTCTGCGTACTCCGGGCCCTGGTGCGCCGTCGGCTGACCCGGTGGGAGTGCGACTGGGTGCGGACGGAACCGGAGTGGACCCGGCGGACGGTCTGAGGGGAGCCGTACGCCAAAGCCTTCGCGGGTACCGCATGCCAAGGCCCTTGTGGGAGAGGGAGCGCGCGTACGGAAGGCGGCACACGTGAGGCCTCCTGAGAGGACGTCCTGTTTGTTTGGGGGATAGTTCACGGATTGTGCCAGGTTATGGGTGTTTCGCCGGTTACTCGTCTCGCGAGGTTCGAGATCAT